>JAGPDT010000118.1 GCA_018057455.1 Flavobacteriales bacterium
CTTGGAAAAATGCTTTCATTTGTTTGGTAATGCCACAACAAATGTATATACCCCCCCTCGGGAACGAGGTAGTTCATGGAGGAGCGGCACGGGTTCGCCCGCACGCCTAGGCTCGCTCCTTTACCTGGTTGCACTGGCCATGGCATCCCTGCCGGCATCGGCCCAAACCCAGTTGAGCGTATCGTTGCAGTCCGGCAACTTCAACGGCTATCAGGTCAAGTGCTTCGGCAAGCAGACCGGTGCCATCAACGCCACCGTCACCGGCGGAACGGCACCCTACCAGTACAGCTGGAGCAACGGGGCCGCCACGGAAGACCTCACCGCCCTTGCGGCGGGCTACTACAAGCTCACCGTGACCGATGCGGATTCCGCGGTGGTGGTGGCGGACATCACCCTCACCGAGCCCACGCCCCTGGTGGTGGTGGCCGAGCCCTACATCTGGCCCAACGGCTTCAACGTAAGCTGCACCGATTGCTACAACGGCAGCATTGACCTAACCGTGGGGCAGGGGGTGCCGCCTTACAGCTACCTGTGGAACGACAGCACCACCACCACCCAGGACCGCAGCGGCCTGGGCGGCAAGAAGTACTTCGTGGTGGTCACCGATGCCAACAACTGCTGGGTGAAATCCGAGACCGTGCTGCTCACCCAGCCCGAGCGCAGCGTGTGGGACCGCGGCGGCAACGCCAACACCAACCCGGCGGTGCAATACCTGGGCACCTCGGACAGCAACGATGTGGTGTTCAAGAGCAACGGCGCGGAGCGCTTGCGCATCCGGGCGGATGGGCGCATCGGGCTGCTGGGGGCGGATACCGCCTTCGGCCCGCTCTACCGCGACCTGGACGGCACCTTGAAGACCGGTGGCGGACCGGAGCAGGTGTTTCCCACCAACCCCAACTTCTGCTCGCCCATGGCCCACTATCCCTATTGGAAGAGCATTGGTAACGTATTCAATCCCTGTCCGGCCGACCCCACCCCCAAGCTGGGCACCCTCAACGCCTACGACCTGAACATCATCACCAACAACGTAACACGCCTGTTCATCAGCAGCGATGGCCGGGTGGGCATCGGCACGTACCCGCCGGACGGAGCGCCCGGCACTTATCGTCTTTACGTGGAAGATGGCATCTCCACCCGCGATGTATTGATCAAGCACGGCACCTGGAACGACCAGGTGTTCCACGAAGGCTATGGCCTGATGCCCTTGGGCGAGCTGCGGGCTTTTCTGCGGCGCCACCGCCACCTGCCGGGCATTCCCTCGGCCAGTGAAGTAATGGCCAAGGGCGGCATGGAAGTGGGCGATATGCAGCGCCGCCTGCTGAAGGTGGTGGAGGAACAGTCCCTGTATATCCTGCAGTTGGAGGAGAACCAGGCCCGGCTGGAGCGCAGGCTGGAGGCCCTGGAGCATCAACACCGCTGATGCCATGCGCCGGATGCCACATCCTTGGGCCGCGTTCGCCGTGCTCCTGCTGTCTTGTCCTGTGATGGCGCAAACGGTTTGCCCGCCCCACGTGGTGCAGGACGTGGACTGGACCAGCGGCACACACCATGTGGGCGTGTCGCCCGCAATCCTGGCGCCTGCGTCCCCGGGCGATCCGGTGGCCATTGGCGGCGGGGCCATGGGTGAGTTCGTCTCCGGTACAGAGGTGCGCCTCACCAAGGGGTTCCATGCGGGCGCCTTCTCCGGCAACGGCTATTTCCGTGCTTGGGTGGATGAAAGCCTGTACCCGGGCGCGGTGGTGATGGTCGCGCCCGATTCCGCCACCCACGTGCAGGGCAACATGCTGCACGTGAACAAGTGGGAAAAGCTGGAGATCGGGCTGCAACTGCCGCAGGAATACCAGGATGCCATCGACCGGTTCTTCGCGCATTACTACGCCGATCCCAACGACCCGTATGTGGCCACGCCCGGCAATGTGGATCCCGTGCACGACCTGAATCCCTATGCGGATGATTCCCTGCAAGTGATGATGACCCTCACCCGGCCTAATGGTACGCAGACCATGAAGTGGGGCTTCTTCATGCGGGAGGCCGAGTGGAGCGGCACCTCCAATGCATCGCTTCCGGTGGAGGACCCCATTGAATCCTTTGTACCCCTATGCCATCAGGTTCCGGTTGGCGCCGGACACGGTGGGCACCTGGCAGGTCAGTTTTTCCATCCAAGCGCCACACACCCTAACGCTGGCGGGCGTTGCGTTGGCACCGCTCAACTGGACGGGGTACTCTTTTGCATGCGAGCAACCCCTGCCTGACAACCATGGGCCCCTGCGCGTGAACGAAGCGAACCGGCGCACACTGAAGTTTGAGGATGGCACGTCATTTTTCGGCCTGGGCACCAATTTCTCCTTGGTCACAGGCCATGGGAATGGTTGGTGGGACATGGACAATTACCGGTTGACGCGGGAAAGCTTCACGGAAGCAACGGAAGCCATGGTAGCCTTGCAAAGCGTGGGAGGGGACTTCGTGCGGATCTTCCTTGGGAACAGGACGTTCTCGCCGGAGTATGTGAACCTCGGGGTCTATGACCGGTATGCGGAATCGCTGGGTTGCAATCCCGCGGACATCCCGATCGGTACGGGCAACTATCAGAACAATTGCTGGGCCTTCGACCAATTACTGGCCCATGCCCGCACAACCGGTATCTACCTTCAAGTCTGTATCAAGCCCTACCCACCCAGCATTGGATACGAGACATGGGGGTGGCATAACGATGCCTACCTTAATAGTTTTGTTGAGCCGCGCGATTCCGTGACCGGCCTTTTGGACATGAAGCGCTACTTCTACTCCAACGGCGACCCTTCCTCTGCGGATACGCCGGGAAGTGCCTTTTACTACTGGAAGCGCCGGTACAAGTACGTCATGAACCGCTGGGGCTGGTCGGTGAACATCCCCATCATCGAGCCCTTCAATGAGATCGATCAGATGCTTACCTACCGGACAAGGGATCTTTCGCCTGGGGGGGAGATTTGCCCGGCGAACTCCATACTCTGGCCCTCCGACCCCGATTTGCCCGCCACGTACAGCCAATGGCTCACCGACATCATTACGTATGTGAAGGGGGGGCAGGACCTGTCCGACCCCGTACACTCACCCTTGGGTGAAAAAGATAAACTGTTCATCACAAGCACGGCGGTTGCTGAACCCGACCGGCCGGATGCAGCTACTTACTATCTCCCGTTCACCAACCCGCACATCGACTTGATTGATGCCCACCAAGGTTTTTATTGGGGTGAGGGAGAGTTGGCCATGGGTTCTGATAAAAGCCGGAGCTTCCGTGATCAGTTCAATAACACAGCCACCGGCCAAAAACGCCTCTTCCACCAAGGCGAATCCAATTATTACCAGTTGGTGGACATCAACTCAATTGATACGATCACTGATTATTTCGATGCCGCCAAGATTTTTGACAACTACGACATCTCCTTCCACAACGAGCTTTGGGCCAGCACCTTCTTCGGCAACTTCGCGGCAGCCAGCACGTGGCAAATGGACAGGGTGTTTTGGTGGGAGAAAAGTTTGCCGCAGATGTATGGTCAGGACCACATCCCGCCTGATTATGGGAACCAATACCAGACGTTTCATTCCGGGGTGTTGGGAGCGCCAAATATTCTGCAAGTCGGGCCACTGAGTTCAGATACGGTGCATGTGCGCAATAAGACAGTAGACCACAACTTCAAACCATTGTCCGATTTTCTGAACAACCCCAATTTGCAGGCCTATGGCCTTTTCGATGATCAATTTCACCCGCACAAGGTGTATGACGAAGCAAACAAGCTGGAAGCCTATTACCTGACCAATGCGGACAGCACCATGGCCATCGGCTGGGTGCATAACCTGAACGCGTACTGGGAGGAACATTATTATGTGACGAATGTGTTCCAGAACTTTTTTGGCTGTACGCCCCCTGGCCTACAGCAGTTGAGCCTGCCGCATCTGCAACCCGGCCTGGATTACCACATCACCTGGTTTCCGACCCGGATGAACGACACCATTCATCCGGCGGATACCGTGGATACCAGTGGCACCGGCACGGTGTTGTTGGACATGTCCACGGCCCCCATGGGCGATACGTTGAACCGGTATCTGGACACCTTGCGCTTGGATTATGCCTTTGTGATTTCCATCGCCCCGGTACTTCGGAACATGTTGGCCGGATTGCCTACGGGCACCGTGGAGGCTACGGATTGGGATTTCAGCCTTTTCCCCAATCCGGCAAGGGATGAACTGAGGGTGCTGCTGCCACCACAAGGAGAAAAGCAGGTGGCCCTGTATGATCTTACGGGGCGGATGTTGCGCCAATGGCCGGTTGTAAGCGGTGTACTGCTGCACATACCTACGGCCAGTCTCAGCAGCGGACCTTATTGTGTCCGTGTTTCCTCAGGGCCGGATGCCCGTGCCAAGGTTTTCCTAAAAGAGTGAGCCATGAAATATCCAGCGATACTGTTTCCCTTCCTGTTGTTGCTCACCCAAGCCCGATCACAGGTGACGTTCGAGAAGTATTATGATGCCGCAGGCATGGCCCCTTGCGGCCTGAATGAGTTGCAGAGCGGCAACTTGTTCACGGGCATCGCCTTCATGTACGGCACCTCGCTCATGGACCCACAGGGCAATGTCCTGCATTCCCACTGCTACCTGGTGGATACCGTGCTCATCATCCAAGCGGTGAAAAGAGTGACGGACAATGAGTACTATTTCGTGTCAGTGTACGCCATCGGTGCCAATGGCACGGATCCAGGTGGCCATCCATTGATAGGTAAAATGGACTCCTTGGGGAACGTATCCGTTCTTCATTACTGCCATTTCAGTGCGGCGACCTTTAATGGCTTATTTGACCTTGAGGTCATTTCAAACAAGAGTGTGATCGGATGGGGCCAAGACCAAGGCTTGATTATCTTGAAGGCAGACTCCAACCTGATGCATGTATGGTCCAAGCACTTCGCTCAAGTGGGAGACTATTATTGATCCGGCAGTAAATAGTTGACACATTGGCACGATTCTTGGATCCTGCTTTTCATGCGGGGGAACGACTCCAGAAAACTTTCGATACCGGAGCTCAATGAGCGCCGCAGGCAGGTGGTGGC
>JAGPDT010000015.1 GCA_018057455.1 Flavobacteriales bacterium
CGGTGATCTTCGGCTTGATCTTCGCCACGTTCCTCACCCTGATCCTGGTGCCGGTGATGCTGCTGATCGTGCAGAAGATCAAGCACCGCAAGCAGTGGAAGAGGCAGATGCGCGAGGCCGCAACAGCCCAAGCCCAGTGACCTTTTGGAGGGAGGACAGGGAAGGGCGCACCACATGCGGCGCCCTTCCCGTACAGGGGCAGGGCAGCAGCCAACCCAGGGGCCCAAGGCTGGCCGATCGGACCCCGCCACCGGCCTACCGCCAATAGTTGTTCGCGGCTGCCACGGTCCCGAAGTTGATCGCGATCACCTGGGATGCCGCTGTAAGGCTGTCCGCGTCGTTGGCATAGTCTTCACGCAGCCTGTCGCGCACTTCGGCCGAAGGCTGTGTGTATTTAACGCCCATGCGTGAGAGTTTGATGGCCAGTTCATAGCCTTCTTGCGGGGTGTTTGTGATCAAGGAGGTAAGCCAAGTATCTGCCATGGAATGATGGGATTGTCGCGGACGAACATACAACACCCGGCACAGGCCCCTGGCAAGCTGCCCGACCGTTAAATTTCGTGTTGGCCAGCGGGGTGCATGTGCTTCGTGCGAACTTCAGGCCATCCAGGTTCCACACCATGCCGCTACGAGGGTCCCTCGCATTGTTCCCGTTCATCGCCATGTGGTCATGTGTTTCCCCGGCCGTGGACCGGGCCGGCCAGGCACGGCAAAGCACTCCAGGGGGCCGGCACCATGCCACGGCCCGGCACATGCAGTTGGACACCTTTGATATCACCCAACGCACCTGTGCGCTTTATGTGGCGCTGCACGCCCATGCGCTGGATGGGTCCATATCCTTCGGCCGGGACCTGAACGAAGTGAACGTGCACTGGAACATGTGCCCTGGCGGGAACATGGTGGCCTGCGCCACGGCGCCCAACACGACCGGGGAACTCGTGCGCACCGGCATACCATGGCCGTACCCACCCCTCACTGGTGCACCAAGGCCAGCCGGCGCCCGGCACGTTCCGGGTAGCTAACCCGTTGTCGGCGGCCGGTACGGTCCAGTTGGCGATGCAGCTTGCCGCGTTTGGGGCAGTGGCCCATCTACCCGGTGCCCTCGATGCCTTCAGGTGATTGGCGTCATGCAACGGCCCAAGTGGGGGCTTGGTGGCCTGGCCGTGTTACAGCGTGCGAGGAGATCCGCGGTCCTTTGTCCCGGTCCTGTTGAAATGCAGGACCTGGCCTGGGGTCATCAGGTGGAATGCATCACGGGTGGTCCAACGGACCTGCGCCGTATCGCTGGCAACGATCAGCAAGGTGCGATCCAGCTTGTAGTGCCACCGGTGCATTTCGGTTCCTTCGCGGTCCACGATGGTGTACTCTGTTCCGGAGAACCGGTGCAATTGCCTGCCGGTGTCGACTTCCACAGCCAGGAACACGTTGGCCGCAAGAGCAACTTCTCCACTGGAGGACCCATCCGGATCGATGCGGGTGCACTGCCAGGTGCCGACCAGGTCGTCTTGTCGTGTCGCCGTTGCCCCCGGGCCTTCGGTGCAAGCCGAAAAGATGATCAGGACCAGCAAGGCACGGAGGAGCTTGAATTTTTCCATGTGGTGCTAGGAGCCCATGGCGAGCAGGTAACGGCGGCCCAAAGGGGTGGCCAGAGCCAGGCCGTTCCGCCCGGAAATTACTTGAGCAAGGCCAAGTACTTGTCTTCCATGCTGCGCATGGCCGCCCGTTTGGCCGTGCTTTTGTCGCTGTGGCCCAGCAGGTGCAGAAGGCCGTGTACCATCACACGGTGCAGTTCATCTTGGGCGCTGGCTCCGAAGGTGCGGGCGTTGTCGCGGATGCGGTCGTAGCTGATGAGGATGTCCCCCGAGATGCCATTGCCCGTCTGCAGGTCGAAGGTGATCACGTCGGTGTACTCATCGTGGCCCAGGTAACGCTGATTGTACGGAAGCAGGGCTTTGTCGGAGAGCAGCACAAAGGTCAGTTCGCCGATGGCATGGCCATGGTCCGAGGCCACGGTGCGCAGCCATTTACGCAACTGGTCACGCCCACGGAAGGCGTTGGTGACATCAATGGCCTTGAACGCGATGATGCCGCCCCGAGCCATGCGTTATCCGTTGACGGGCTTCAGGCTGAATGTGAGGGTCACCGCGGCGCCATTGTCGGCGAAGGACACTGCATCCGAGAGGGCGCGCATGAGGAACACGCCGCGGCCGTGGGGCTTTTCGATGTTCTGCGGGTCGGTGGGGTCGGGCAGGTGCTCGTGGTCGAAGCCGGGGCCCTCGTCGCTCACCCTGAAGGACACCTTGTCGCCTTGGGCGGCGTAGCCGAGCTCCACTTTTTTGGCCGGGTCCAAGCCATTGCCATGGTGGATGGCATTGTTCACGGCCTCGGTGAGGGCGATCAGGATGTTCCCGTAGAGGGATTCCGGCACATTGTACTTGGCGCACACCTCATCAATGAGCTTTTCGGCCAATGCGATGTTCTCCGCTTGGGCCGGGAATTCGATGCGCTGGATGAAGTGGACGTCCTCGGTTAGTGCTCCCATGGTCAGTGGTCAGGGTCGGCCAAAAGTATCGAAATACTGATCCACCCTGGCTTTGTAGTACGGTTTAAGGCCGGGTGGCACGGTGCGCAGCAGTTCAGCTTCGCGCAATTTGTCCCGTTGGTAGTTGAAGAAACGTGCTGGATCGGGATGGTCCCGGTCCTGGCCGGGGGTGCTTTCCCGCTTGGGGTCCAGCTCACGTTCGCGCTCGGCCTTCTCGGCTTCCAGGAGCCGGGTCATGATGTCCTGTTGCCTGCGGATGGATTCCGGTGTAAGGTTCTTGTTCACGATGTCCTTTTCGTTCTGTTCCATCTGTTCGGCCAGCTTCTGCAGGCCGTTGCCCGCGCCTGAGCCATCCTTGTTCAGCTCCTGTGCGATGCGTTGCATTTCCTGGCGCAAGGCGGCTTGTTGTGCGGCCAGCTGGGCCAATTGCTGGCTCATGCCCGGTCCGGTGCCGCCCGGGTTCTTGTCACCGGGCTTGTCACCGGGCTTTTTGCCCTTTTCCAGGGCTTTCCGCATTTCCTCCAGTTGTTTGGACAGCGCTTCCTGCTGGCTGCGCACCTGTTGCATCTTCTTGCTTTGCCCGGGGCTGCTGCCGGCACCACCGGGCTTGTTGCAGCTGCCTTTGCCGGGCATGCCATTGGCCTGCTGCTGCATTTGCTGCAGCGCCTCGTCCAGCATCAGTGCCAGGTTGTTCAAGGAGGTCATGGCCCGCTGCTGCTTGTCCGCGGCCTTGGGCCGTTCGCTGGCGTTGGCACGCGCTTCGGCCAGGTGGGCCAAGGCTTGGTCCATGTTCTCGTTCACCAGGTTCATCTCCCGGTTCACCAAGGCCTGCAGTTGGGGGACCCGCTTGCTGAGGGCGAAGAGGGAGTCTTCCACGATGCGGGCATCATCGCGCAGTTTTTTCTGCTGCCTGCCGATGTCCACCAGGCGGGGGTCGCGTACGGCGGTGGCCTCCAAGGTGTTCATGTTGGCTTCTTGGTCGAAGCTCAGTTGCAGGATGTTCTCCAGCAATTGGCGCAGGGCGTCCATGTCCTCCGCGCTTTGTTCCTGCTGGCCTTGCTGCATGCTGTTGCGCATGTCCATGGCCAGTTGCTGCATTTGATCCCCGGCTTTCTGCTGGCTGTCGCTGGCCTTTTTG
Source organism: Flavobacteriales bacterium (assembly GCA_018057455.1). GTDB lineage: Bacteria > Bacteroidota > Bacteroidia > Flavobacteriales_F > PHOS-HE28 > PHOS-HE28. The sequence goes on from JAGPDT010000015.1 coordinate 3,681, forward strand.
TTCTGTTTTTTCTCCAGCTGTTCGCTGCTGTTCTGCTGTTGTTCACCGATGTTCTTTTCCTGTTCCTCCGTTCTGGGCAGGTCCAGGGGGCGCTCGAGGGCTTGGTTCTTCTTGGCCAGGGAATCCAATTGGTCGCGTACGTCCTTGAATTCCTTGTTCAGTTCATCCTGCTTTTCCTTCAGGTCTTCTTGCCCAGTGGAGCCTTCCTTGGTCTGCTCACTGAGCTTTCGTTGTTCTTCCGCGAGCTTGTCCAGCTGGGCGGCAATGTCCTCGGCTTTTTGCTCCACCTCCAGCTGCTTGAACTGTTCCAAGGCGCGGTCCAGTTCCTTCTCCATGTCCTCTTGGCTGAGCTTCAAGTCCTGCATGTGCTCCTGCAACTGCTCCTTGTCGATCTTTTCGAGCATTTCCTGTACCTGCCGGTAGAGTTCCTTCATCTGCTCGCTGAGCACGTTCTCGAAGAGTTCCTGCACCTGCTGCTGTTTCTGCAGGATCCGCTCATCGGCCTCCTTGTAGCCCTGCTGCTCCTGTTGTGTTTGTTTCAGTTGGTCGGTGGCCTGCTGTACTTGCTGTTGCAGTTGTTGCTGGCGGTCCAGGATGTTCTGCAGCTTTTGTTTGTCCTGCCAGTTCAGCTCTTTTTTATCCTGCACGTCCCGGCGCATCTTCTCCAGGTCGCGTTGCAGGTCCTGGGCTTGTTGAATGCTTTCGCGGAGCTCTTCCTTGATGGCCTCACCCTGGCGGTCCTGTTTGGCGGCGAGTTCTTTCAGGGTAGGTGCCTCGAAGGTGTGCACGGCGCTGCGGGTGCTCTTGCTGCCGTTCACCCCGTCGTTGTCCCACACCTCGAACCAGTACTCCAGCTTGTCGCCGGGGAGCATGCGCAGTTGGCCGAGGTCCTCGAAGTGGAAGAAGCCTTGGCGGCTGGTGCCGGGTTGAATGCCGATGACCTTGGTGCGCTCGCGCTGGTCGGCCGCAATGCTGTCACCGCCGCCGGTGAAGCGGTAGTGGAAGGCCAAGCGCTTGAATCCGTGGTCGTCACCGATATCGCCTTTGAAATAGAGGCGTCGCGGGGTGAGGCTGTCGGCCTTTTCCTCCACGGCGATGGTGGGGTACAGGTCGGGCACGACCTCCACGCGGTACTGGGCCGGGGCTTGGGCTTGGCGCTGGCCATGGGCTGCCACCAAGGTGTAGGTGGCACCGCGCAGGAAGCGGCGGGAGGCGCTGAAGCGCTGGCCGCCGGGTTGCTGGGGTGCCAGGTTGTAGGTGGTGTCTTCAAAAGCCATGGCCAGCCGGTCGGCGCTGCGGGTTTCGGCGGTCCACGTGATGCGCGTGCCGGCCGGAACGGTGATGTCGCCGGTGTTGTTGGTCACGGCGTTCTTCAGCCCGAGATACGGCGGGTAGGCCATGGCCACGGTAAGCCCCAGCAGGGCCGGATTGGCTTCGGTGGCCAAATGGAGCAGGCCGCTGTGGAAACCATCGGCCCCGAGGCGGAAGTCCACCGGTTGTTGCACGTTGCGGAAGCGGTGCGAGAAGCGTGATCCATCCTGCCGGACCAGGGGGATCCGCCGGGTGCCCATTTCAAGGAAGACCTGCTGGGGCAGTTCCGTGCCGCGCATTTCAACCAGCAGTTCGAGATCCTCGTTTTCGGGCACGGTGAGGGACTTGTTCAGCACCACGAATTGGAACGGTGCCTCGGGCAGGAATTCGGTGCCATGTGCGAGCAGGCGCTTGGTGGGCGCGGTGATCATGCTCGGTGCGGCGAACAGCAGCAACAGCAGCACGCTCACCGGCGGCAGGGCATAGCGCAGGTAGCGGCGGTTGAGCCGCAGATCGATGGCCTGCGCAAAGGGGACTGGCGAAAGCTCCCGGCTGCGCTGGGCGATGCTGGCTTCAATGAGTGCGCGTTGGTCCGGGTTCTGTGCGGCCTGGTCCCGCAGTTGCAGGGTGTTGAGCAGCTTGTCCTTCACTTGGGCAAAGTGGCTGCCCACAATGGCGGCAGCCTGTTCATGGCTGATCAGTCGCCCCATCCGGAAAAGTTTGACCATGGGCAGGACGATCAAGCGGACCACCACCACGGCGCTGGCCATGGCCAAGGCCCAGAACAAGGCCGTGCGCACCCCGGTGCCAAAGCGGCCGAAGTATTCGCCCAGCGAGGCCACCAGGAAGAAGAGCACGACCAGCCCCGTACTGTACAAGGCCCCGCGGATCAGGCGGTCCTTGTAGTACTTGCGGATGAAGCCGTCCAGCTTTTGGATGAGCAGTGCGTAGTCCGAGGCCATGGATACGGGAGGAGGTTCTCCCCAACGGGCAACTCCCCCGGGAATTGTCCGAAAGGTACTCCAACGCCGCATATGCCGTGCCGGGTTGCAGGTGTTCTGAAGTGGGCCACAGGGCAACGGCGGACCGGTTGAAGCACGCGCACAATTTGTTCAAGGCAACCGGCCATGCCCACATTTGCATCCATGGCCAAGGACATAACGCCCCGGCGGAAAGGAAAGATGCGGCGCCTCTTGTTGCTGGCGGCCGTTGCGGTGCTGGTGCTCTTGGGCACGTTTGCTTTTTTACTGCCGTACTTGTTGAAACACCACATAGAACAGCACAGCGAGGAGTGGATCGGCAGGCGCGTGACCATCGACCACATCGTGCTCAACCCGTTCACCTTCACGTATGCCGTGAACGGTGTGCGGTGCCTTGAGCCGGGCAGCACCGAGGTCTTCGTAAGTTGGAAGGAGATCTCGGTGAAGTGCGACCTATGGAGCGGGTTCCTGGAGCACCACTGGCGTTTCCGGCAGTTGCGCATCCGGGACCCGTACATCCAAGTGTTCCAGGAAGGCGACCGGTTCAATTTCAGCGACCTGATCGAGCTTGGTGCTTCCGGCACGGCCACCAACCCCGCGGAACAGGGGACCACCCGGTTCAGCATGGAGAACATCCAGCTCAGCGGTGGGCGGATACGCTATGCGGGCGACCTGCTCAAGTCGCCGATCGGCATTTCGGACCTGGAGGCCAATTGCACCCGCATCACCTCGGACAATGCACGGATGGATTTCGACCTGCACTTCACCATCGATGGAGGCGGCGAAGCGGGTGGCCGATTCATGATCGATACGGACCGTAGCCTGTACGCCGTGCATGCCGACATCCAGTCCTTCGCCTTGGCGCCGTTGTTGCCCTACCTCCAGGACTTTCTGCACACCACGGAGCTGCGTGGAGACCTGGACCTGGCATTGGACCTGGAAGACAGTTGGGCCGATACCGCGGCCTTGGCCGCCAAAGGCAGCCTCGTGCTCAACCAGCTGGCCATCACCGATGGTGCCGGCAACAGCCTGATCGGACTGCAACAAGGCCGGGTGGTCCTGGACACGCTCAACGCCAAGGACCAGCTGTTCAAGCTGGGCCTCATGCGGGTGGACGGCTTCTCCACGCGCTACCAACAATGGGCGGACGGCAGCAACACATGGACCAAGGCGCTGAAGCTGGACACCACCACCACGGCTGAAGGCTCCATGGCCACGCTGGATGCCGAACCAGGAAATGTCTTCCTGCTCTTGGCGGATTACATCCGCTTGCTGGGCCAGGAGTTCGTGGCCAACCAATACACGGCCGACAGCGTTTCCGTGGTGAACGCCAGCGTCGAGTTCGAGGACTTCACCCCGGAGCAACCCGTCCGTTTCCTGTTGGACCAACTGGCCATCCGGAGCAGCCGCATTTCCACCGCCACCGGCACGGCCGACTTCACGCTTTCCACCCGGCTCAACGGCAGGGGTAGCCTCAACAGCACCTTCCGGTTCGATCCGAAGAACTTCCACAACGTGGTGGCCGCTGCAACGGTCAAGGACCTGTACTTGCCCCATTTGGATGGGTACAGCCGCTGGTACGCCGCGCATCCGCTCACCTCAGGCATCCTCGGGTACGCGGGCACCACCAGCATCCAAGACGGGCGGATCGACAGCCGGAACCATCTGTGGGTGGACAACCTGCGCTTCGGGAAGCAGACCGCCGTACACGACACGGGCATCCATGTGCTGCCCTTGCGCCTAGGGACCGCACTGCTGCGTGATGTGCATGGTATGATCGACCTGGACATCCCCGTGAGGGGTGACCTCAACGACCCCGCGTTCAAGCCTTGGCCCATTGTGTGGAAAGTGATGAAGAACCTGGTGGTGAAAGCAGTGGCAGCACCGGTTAGGCTCGTGGGTGGCATGCTCGGCGACAACGACGAGGGCGGCAGCGAGGAGGTGCGGTTCCCAAGCCTTGGCACCGCGCTGGGCAAGGAACAGTGCCGTGCGTTGGATGCCTTGGCCTTGCTGCTCAAGGAAAAGCCTGAGTTGCGCGTGGCCATGGTGCCCCTTGCGGAATTGAAACAGGAAACGGAGAACTGGGCGGCCTGGAAGATGAAACAGGCATACCTGGGCCTGCAAGCACCGTTGACCGCCACGGACAGCCTGCGCTTGGAAGAACTCAGCATGCGCGATAGCAGCTTCGCCGCATTCCTGAACACCAAGGTGGCGATCGCCGGCGGTGCCTCCGAACGTGAACGATGCCTCTTGGCAGTGGGCGCGGAACCGGCCCGACAGGCCGTGGGAGCATTGGAAGAGCAACGGCAACAAGTGCTGCGCGCGTACTTGGAGCGGGCCGGTGTACCGCAGGACCGCATGACCTTCCGCGCTGGAACAGTGGACGAACTTGCCGGCCGTACCGGAGCTCCCGGTTTCCGGTTCGTGGTGGATGTGGGCGGGTAGTTCCCGGATTCCTTGCGGTGTGCCCCAAGACTATGGTCGATCGTGGGCGATCATGGTTTGTGGCGGGCCACCACCACGGAGCGTTCCAGTCTCCAAGCTGCTCCGAGGAAGCCCAGCAACACCAGTGCTCGAAGCACATGTTTCATGGCCCCTTCCAAGGGCAACTGCTCGCAGCCCCACCACAGGAATACGCCTGCCGCCATATAGCCCAACACGCGCCGCACGTTGTAGGGAATAGGGTAGTGCTTCTGGCCCCACACATAGCTGATCACCGCCATGGCGGCGTAGCAGATGAAGGTGGCCCACGCAGCGCCCAAGTACCCGAACAAGGGGATCCACCAGAAGAGCAGCACCAGCGTGATCACCGCGCCGATGATGGAAATGGTGCCACCGGCCCGCGTGCGGTCGCTCAATTTGTACCACACGCTCTGGTTGTAGTAGATGCCCAGGAACACGTTGGCCATCATCAAAATGGGCACCACCACCAAGCCGGGCCAGTACGCCGGGTTGGGGATGAACCACTTGAACAGGTCCAGGAAGAGCATCACCAGCAGGAAGGCGCTCATGCACACCGCCACGAAGATGTTCATGATCCGCGCAAACGTTTCACCGCTGTCCTTTTCCTTGGCATGGCTGAAGAAGAACGGCTCGGCCGCAAAGCGGAACGCCTGGATGAACAAGGTGATCAAGATGGCCAGCTTGTAGGAAGCGCCGTAGATGCCGATCTGCGCGTCGGCCACATCGGCGGGCAGCAGGTGCTTCATCAGCACGCGGTCAGCGGTCTCGTTGGTCATGCCCGCCAGCCCGGCCACCAGCAAAGGCAGGCCGAAGGCGAGCATGGGGCGCAGCAGTTTGGCATCAAAGCCGGCAGGGCCGCTGAAGCGGGGCCTGGGCCACTCGGGCAGCAACAGCAGGAATTTCACTCCGGAGCTGATCAGGTTGACCAGGAACACATAGCCCACGCCCAAGGCCGGGTCGTACACGGCGGAGATCAGCGCGTTGGTGTTCCCCGCATCGAAGCGCGGCTTGCAGTAGAGGAAGATGAACAGGTTGAGGCCCACGTTCACCACCACGCTCAACACGTTGATCAACGCGAATTTCCAAGGCCGCTCCTTCAGTCGCAGGCTGGCCATGGGCACGGCGCACGCGGCTTCCAGGCCGATGATGGCGATGAGCATGCGCACTGAGAAAACGTGTTCCGGATAGTCGATGCCGTTGGCGATGGACTGAGCGAACAGCAGCCCCAGCGTAATGAACAGCGCACTGGTGGCCGCCAACAACCAAGCGATGGTGGTGTACACCCGCTTGTTTCCCGCATGCTTGTTGGCGTAGCGGAAGTAGGTGGTCTCCATCCCATAGGTGAGCACTACGTTGAGGAAGGCTGTCCACGCATAGAGCGCGGTGACCACCCCGAAGGCCGCGGGTGCGAACACGCCACGGCTGGTGTACAAGGGCGTAAGCAGGTAGTTGAGGAAGCGCGCTACAATGCTGCTTACCCCGTAGATGGCCGTTTGGCCGGCAAGTTTGCGGAGGACGCTCACGGCGCAAAGATGGCGCGGAGGCCGGGTGGCATCACCCGGTGCAGGTGCAAGGATGAACACGGGGGGATGGAAAAGGAACGCAATCGCATCTTCTGATCACGCCCCCAATCTCCCTTCGATGTCCATCCGCTCATGCAGTACCCGGATGATCTCTATCGCGTGGGCAGTATCGTCCAATCGGTAGAAGATCAGATGTGTTCCGACCTTCGCGCGCCGATAGCCTTTCCGCAATTCACCGCAGTCCCTGCCTGTTGTCGGGTCTTTCATGATCGAATCGAACCCGTCCGTGATCAGGCCCAGGTAGCGGTCGGCCTGCTCCACTGACCAATGTTCCACGGTGTACAACCAAATGCCTTCCAGGTCATCGGCAGCCGCTTGGCCGACCTTCAGCCTCATCCTTGCCGGGCGTGTTTCCGGTGCAAGCCCTTCAGGAATTTATCGCGGTCGAAGTCTTCGATGAATCCGGATCGTTCACCTTTCTTCAACGCCTTGATGAGGCTTTCCCTTTTCGTCTCCTCGAACTCAAACAGCCGCAGCGCCGAACGGATCACCTCGCTTGCCGAGGAGAATCGGCCTGACCTAAGCTGTTGAGCAACGAATTGCTCATAGTGGTCTCCCAGTAAGATGGATGTGTTCTTGGCCATGGTGTATGAAGTTGCTGCAAAGCTACCAATAGTTGGTATTCCGTCTGATGGATGGCCGTTTGGCCGGCGAGTTTGCGGAGGACGCTCACGGGGCAAAGATGGCGCGGAGGCCGGGCGGCATCACCCGGAGCAGGCGCAAGGATGAACACGGGGGGATGGAAAAGGGCACTGGGGCACCCCGTACCCATTGACGATCAGCGCGGCACTTCTTTCAGGAGCTGTTTGATCTCCTGCATGGGAATGCTTTCGATATCCGACTTGTCAAAGATGGAAAGCAGCCAGACACGATGCTCCTGGACCACAATATGCAGGATCACCCGTGCGCCCCGACTTCCCTTTTCCCTTTGAGGTGATGGCCATGCGCACTTTGTAACATGCGTTTCCCAATGCCGCACCCGTGAACGGATCGCGTTCAAGGTCATCAAGCAGTGCTGCGTAATCGCCCTTCAACGAGGCATGCTTCTTTGCCAGCGTTTTCAGTTGGCGGTCGAAGGTGGCAATGCTCCTGACCTCAAAGCTCTTCGAGGAGCTCCCGCGCGGGCCTGCCGTGTTTCTTACCCGCTTTGATCTGCTTCACTTCCTCCACCGCATCGCGGAGGTCGGAAAGCACCTTGGCCTTCGTGTCCGTCAATGGAGTGGCCTTCACGAAGCGAAGGTTCCTCAGCAGCTCCAGCACAAACTCGGCCTTGTTCTCCTTGATGTCCAGCAGGATTTTCATGGCAGATCAAAGATAGGCGTCTCTGCTCCCCATCCGTGTTCATCCGTGTCCATCCGTGGTTCACTTAACGAACTCCGCCTTCCGCTTCTCCATGAACGCGCTCGTTCCCTCCTTGAAATCCGCGGTGCCGAAGCATTTCCCGAACTCCTCGATCTCGCGCTGCATGCCGTCGGCGCCGGGTTCAAACCCCGCGTTCACCGCGCGGATGGCAGCGGCCAAGGCGGTTGGGCTGTTCTTCATGATCGCTGCGGCAAGTTCGTTGCATTTGGCAAGCAGGTCGGCTTGCGGCACCACATGGTTCACCAGTCCCCATTGCAGCGCTTCATCGGCCTTGATCATGCCTGCGCTAAAGATCATTTCCATGGCCTTGCCCTTGCCCACCAAGCGGGCCAAACGCTGTGTGCCGCCATAGCCGGGGATCACGCCCAAACTGGTCTCGGGCAGGCCCATGCGGGCATTGTCGCTGGCCACGCGGAGGTGGCAGCTCATGGCCAGTTCCAACCCGCCGCCCAATGCAAAGCCGTTCACGGCGGCGATCACCGGTTTGTTCAGGCGTTCCACATGGTCGAAGAGCTGCTTGTGCCCTTCGGCGCTGAGCAGTTTGCCCTCTTCCACGGAAAAGTGCGCGAATTCCTTGATGTCGGCGCCCGCCACGAAGGCCTTGGGGCCGCTGCCGGTGATGATGAGGACGCGCACGCTTTTATCAGCTTCGGCCTCGGTGAGGGCTTGGTCCAATTCGGCAATGGTGGCGCGGTTCAGGGCGTTGAGCTGGTCGGGCCGGTTGATGGTGATGGTGCGCGTACCGGCTGCGTCGGCGATCAGGAGGTTTTGATAGGCCATTTCGTTAAGATCGTTCTTGGGCAAATGTACCCGGCTCAGCCGTGCGCAATAGGTGGACATGGGTGGACGGGGTGGCCGATCGGCCACCCCGTCCACCCATGTCCACCCGAATTACAGTTGCTGCGCCTAAGCCGAATCACTCCGCCTTCTCCAAAGGCAACGCCACAAAGAAGCTGCTGCCCTTGCCTTCCTCCGTGGTGAACCACACCCTGCCACCGGCATTCTCCACCATGCGCTGCACCATGGCCAGGCCCAGGCCCATGCCGCTGCTCTTGGTGGTGAAGCTGGGCTGGAAGATGCGCTCGCGGTCTGCCTCGGGGATGCCGGTGCCGTTGTCATGCACTTCCACTACGGCTTCGCCATCCTGCTGCCACACCCGGATCTCCACCTCGCCAGGCTGGCCTTCCGGGATGGCTTGCAGCGCATTCTTGATCAAGTTGTTGAAGACGCGGAGCAGGTGCTCACGATCGGCAAGCACCGTCAAGGAAGGTCCTTGGTGCAGCGTTACGCGGGCTTCCGGCTGGCTGGCGAAGAGGGCGGCGGCAGCGGCGGCCACTTCCTGCAGGTGAATGGGTGCCGCTTGCGCATGGGGCATGCGTGCGAAGTCGGAGAACTCACCGGCGATGCGGCCCAGTGCGTCGATCTGCTCCACCAGCCCGGTGCTGAAGCGGTCCAGGCGCTGCTTGGCATCCGGCAGGTCCTTGTTCCAGGTCCGCTGGAATTGCTGGATGTTGAGCTTCATCGGCGTCAGCGGGTTCTTGATCTCGTGCGCCACCTGCTTGGCCATTTCGCGCCAGGCGCTTTCGCGTTCGCTGCGGGCCAGCTTCATCGCGCTTTCACGCAGTTCCTCCACTTTGCGGTTGTACACCTGCACCAGCTGGCCCAGTTCATCGTTGCCACGGTAGGGTATGGGTTCATTGCCTGCGCCCAGGCCGATGCGTTCCAAGCCGCGCCGCAGCAGCGCCAACGGACGGGTGGTCCAATGGGTGATCAGCGCAGCGGCCACCACGCTCAGCAGGAAGAGCAAGGTGAAGAGGTTCACCAAGGCCACATAGGTCAAGGCCCTTTCCTGCTGCACCTCGGCCTGGCGGGCGAAGTAGGGCAATGCGAGGTAGGCCAGCACCTTGCCTTGTTCATTGCGGAACGGCATATAGGCCGTGCTGAAGGAAGCCGTGCCGATATGTTCGCTGTGGATGAATGAGGAGGATCCCTCAACGGCCAGATGATGGAACGCACGCGGGTCCATGCGGCGCCCCAGCAGACCGGTGTTGAACACTTGTTCCCTGGAGGTGGCCAGCAGCATGCCGTTGGGGGCATAGAGGGTGAGGTCCGTGAAGAAGACGTTGCTGAATTTCACCAGCAGGTGGTCCAGGTACGGGGCCATCGACGGGGCCAGGGAGTCTTCCCCGCGCAAGCTTTGGCGCAGTTCGGCAAGCACGCCGCGGGTGCGTTCATCCAGGATGCGGGTACTGCTTTGTGCCTGGCGCATGTTCAGCATGCGGTGCATTCCGAAGGCGAAGAGCAGCAGTCCCGCCATGGCAAAGCCGGCCACGCCCAAGCGCACCTGCCCTCCCACGCCCATGGCCGCGAAGCGTTCCCTGCGGAGCATGATTCCGGCGCCCGCCACGGATCCGGCCAGCAGACTGTAGAACAGAAAGAGGTAGGAGAAGGTGGTCAGGTGGTCCCACCAGGTAGGCATCTTGCTGCCCAGTACCAGTAGGGAGCCGTGAGGGTTTCCCTTGGCCAGCAGATCATACCCTTTCTCGGCCCAGTGCAATCCGTTCGGGGGAACCGGCCTGTGCCACAGGATCGGGAAAACGAACGGACCGGATGAGGCGGTGAGCACCCCCCGCTCAAAGCGTGCCTGAACGAATCGACCGGGCTTGGAAGGAGCCGGCCTTTGACCGGCGAGCAGGAGGTCCGGAAAGCCCAAGCCGTCCGCCACCGGATTGGGCCGTAGTTCCACGAAGATCGCCAGGCCGTCCAGCGCAATGCGGCCGATGTACAGGGCATCTTCGCCCGGCCGGTCGGTAAGGCGCAGATCGGCTTGGCCACCTGCGGGCACCCCTTGTTCAAACCGGTCGATCACCGCGCTTCCGGTGGTGTTGGCATCGGGTGATGTGGAGCAAAGGGTGCGTCCCGTAGGGTCCACCACATAAAGCCGCAGCACGTAGCGTTCCCAATACCCGGTGAAATAAGGTTGGCGCACCAAGCGGTCCAGGTCGGTTGATGTGCAAGGCAAGTTGCTGTGCAGCCAAGGCCTCAACGAGGGGTCCTGTTCCAACAGCTGGCTGGCCTCATCAAAGAGGAGCTCGATCACAGGGTCTTCGCGCGTGGTGGCCGTCTCGGCGATGGCGTCGCGCTCCACTTCCAAGCGCTTGAACGTTTGTCTGTTGAGCACGTGGGCGGAGAATCCGGCTGCTACGGCGATCAACCCCAGCAGCGGCAAGGTGCCGGACCTGCGGCGCAAGCGCTCCAGCAGCAGCAGCAAAGGCAATGGCCAGAGTACCATCACGAGGTCATATTGGCCCCGCAGGTGGTCTGCCAGCAAGAATGCGCCAATACCGAAGGCCAACAACAGCAAGGCCTTGGGTGCGTGCAGCACGGGTACCAGCAGGCGCACCAAGGCATCAGCGAAAATGCACCAGGTGAACAGGAGCAGGCCGATGGCCAGCAGGGCAGCCACGCTGTATGCGTTCAGGCCTTCTACACGGAACAAGTCCAGGCTCACACTGCTGTCCTGCACCAAGGCGGCCATCACCCCGCCAAGGCCGGCGGCACTGGCCAACAGCAGGATCACGGCCACAGCGGCCAGGAACCAAGGTGGACCACCCGGGCGGAGGGGGCGGAGGGACTGCCTGAAGTGGATCACCACGAGAAGGAGCACCAGGGCGTTGATGAGCAGATCACCCAGGGAGGGCATGAAGAACGAGGAGGCGAACAAGGAGGGGTCGAACAACGGGAAGCCGGACAATGCAGGTATGCTGCCGTGGGCCAAGAGGGCCAGGCGCGCACCCAGGACCACCACCGGGAAGAGCAATTGGGCCAGCCACGCGGGTTGGATGTGCATGGAAAACAGCCAAAGCGAGGCTACACCCCACACCATGGCGGCTATCGCCAAGACCAAAGCGACCAGCGAACGGGTACCGGAAAGGGGCATGTCATCTGCCCAACGCAAACGGAACATCACCGCACCGTCCGCATCGCGTACCACGGGGCCCAGCCCTGGGCCTGGTTCTGCCTGGATTCCCTGCTCCACCGTGAATTCGGGATCGAAGTGCCGGTTCAAATAGGCGTTCTCGAACGGCGGCTGGAACCACACCCGTTGTACCGCGTGCACAGTGCGGTTTTTGTCCGTGGCCACCGCATGCAGGTAAATACCGTCAGGCAGGTCCAGGTGGGCGCTTCTCGCGGTGTCCAGGTCGGCATCGGCGACCGGTGCATGGTCGGTCCAGGCGACCACCGTTGGTCCGTGGTACAAGCGCATGCCTCCCTCCCCTGCGGCGTGTGCAACATCCATCGGGAGGGTATCCTCACGCAAGGCCGCGGTAGCATGCCCGGCCAATTCATGCGCGGCCTTGTCCACATGGGCCTGCATTGTTGCAGCCGCCTCCGCAAGGCGTTCATGCGCAGGATGCTCGTGCACCAGTGTGGCCACGGCCCCCAAGGCCAAGGCCAAAAGCAGGAAGATCAGCGGGCGCCGCATGCGGTAGGTGGGCAACAAGCCCCGGGCCAAGGTAGCTGGCGCCGTTTCAAACAAGCCTTGGCCCCACAGGGCCGTTGTGTGAGCTTTCTCACCAACAGCAAGGGTTTGCTTGGGTGCCCGCAAACGAACGGCCTACCTTTCGCACCGCCGGAGCGATCAATGCACCCATGATCCTTGGACCACAAGCCAGGACAGGTGCGGCAGCCGGAACAACACCCTCACATCATGAACAACAAGACCGTCTCCTTTCTCTCCTTGGCCGTGATCGGCATGATCGCCATGGCTTGCCAGGCCTTTTCGCCCGATCAGGGCCATGACCCATGGACGGCGCAGCAGCTGATGCCCCCGGCCGAGTTGGCTAAACAGATCAAGGAGGGCAAGGCCGCGGAGTTCCATGTGTTCAACATTGGCCCTTCAGGCGCCATTCTGGGATCCGTGGAGATCGGCGAAGGCCGTGATTCCGGGAACATCGCCAAATTGAAGACCCGGTTGAGCGAACTGCCCAAGGACGCCAACGTGGTGGTGTACTGCGGTTGCTGCCCCTTCAAGAACTGCCCCAATGTGCGCCCGGCCATGAAGCTGATCAATGAGATGCAGTTCACCAATGGGAAGCTCCTTGACTTGCGGGAAAACCTGAAGGTGGATTGGATTGACCAGGGGTACCCCATGGCGGACTGACCCCCTTCAGGGGCCGATCGCCCAACGGCGGACCGGGACCAACGACCGCTGCTCAGCCTCCGAATACGCCTTCCGCGGTGACCACCACGGGTTGCAGTACCGGAATGCCGTTCACCAGCGCCTGCACGTAGTACGTGCCCGGTTCCAAGCCCTCGGCGCGCGCCATCGCCAAACCTTCGCCGTAGCTGATCTCCATGGCCAAGAACTGCCCGCGGTTGTTCAGCAGTTGCACGTGGGTGATGGTGCCGGAGCTTTCCACGGTGAACCGGCCGGGGGAGAGGCCGCCTTGGATGCGCAGAGCGCGGTCCAAATGGTACTCCACCGCAAAATCGTCGGAAATGTCCAGCCACCGGCCGACGGCCCTGGCCGATAAGCGGTAGTAGGAAACCCCTTCCGAAGGGTCGAGGTCCATGAAGGCATAGGCGGCAAATTCACGGTCCGCACCTTCCCCATCGTAGCTGAAGGCTGTGCTCCAGTTCATGCGGTCCGTGGACCGTTCCACCAAAAATCGGGTACCGGGCGGCTCCGATCCCGTGCTCCATTGCAGGCGTATACCTGCCCCTTCGGCAGGGATGGCCACAAAAGAGATGAGTTCGTAGGCCGGAGCTTCCATGGCCATGGTCGTTCCGCTCATCGGGGCCAGTTCAGCGGTTTGGGCCAGAACACCACAGCCAAAGCAGAGAGCTGCGATCGATAGTTGTTTTCGCATGGTCCGTCGATCAAAACGGACCACTGAACGATCAGCGGGCGAACAAGGTTCCCTTCCGGGGGCTACTGGACCAGTAACCTTGTAACAGCCAAGGATTCTCCGCTGATGAGCTGCAAGGTGTACAGGCCAGGGGCCAGCGGAACAGGAAGGTCAATTCTTTCCGGCCCGTGGCCCAGTACCAAGGGGACCACGCACATGAGCCGGGCACTTTGGTCCAAGACCTTGAGCTGGGCCAACCCGGTCACCTCGGCTTGTAGATAGAGGGGACTACCCGTACTTGGGTTGGGCCATACCCGCAATGGCGATCCGTGGTGGGCGGAATCGGCCACCGCTGTTGGCAATAGGCCGGCACAAGTACAGCTATCCGTGATCACATCGTTCACCGTGGCGGGCAGGCCATCATCGCAGGGGTCGCCGATTCGGCCTGGCAATAGGCTGCAATTGTCCGTGCTGTCCGCCACCATGCCAAGCGGCTTCTCGCAGCTCAGCACCAACGTCGCAGGGTCGCCATAGCCGTCCGAATCCGGATCCATGAACCAGGCCGACAAGGAATCCTCGATCACTGTAACAAAGGCTTGGCATCCGTTCAGTTCATAGCGGAATGTTCCGGTGGAGTCGACCGTGGGGTCGTAGATGCCATTGTGCAGCACAAAACCCAAGAACGAAATCCGGTACCAGCTGCCTCCGGGAGCGACGCCACTGTCCAAGGCCAACAGCAAGCTTAGCGCCGAGTCACCCTCACAGATGGACAGGGATCCGCCTGCACCAAGAAAAGTTTCTTCCACGGTAATGGAAGCACATGGGCTGGAGCCCGGACATGTGGCCGGAAAAGGAGCGGTGTACAAATAGACACCCGGGGTATCCATGCCCGGCACGTACACCCCGCTATGGGGCGAGCCGTCATGGGTCCAAGTTCCTCCTTCCGCGTGGAAACCCAGTGCACCGCCCAAGTCGCGCGGGGGGGCGCTGCTGCACAGGTGCAGCGTACTGTCCTGCCCGGCACCAGCACCTTGAGCGGTCACCATCACCGTGGCGGTATCTGTGCCGCATGGGCCGTAGGCCACAACCTGGTAAATTCCCAGGTCAGGTGCGAGGAAGAAGAACCACGGTTCCAAGGTGAAGAATTTGGGAGTGTTCGGGCCTTGCCAGAAGAAGCCGGCCACATCGCCTTCGGTATCCACGCTCATCCACAGCGTATCTCCGGCACAGAGCGGACTGTTGTTGATCACCTGTTCGATCTGCGCCGGTTCACATTCTCCATCCCATGCGGCCGCCGGCGAGACATGCACGCACAAGGCCATGGCCAAGGGCAAAGTGAGCTTCTTCAAGGGGGACATTTCAGCGTGGATGCTTGTCCGAAATTAGTGGAGGATCCGCACCCCGCCGAGCCGAACCTGGGGAATATCCCGGTTTGCTCTGTTCCAGATCGATCACTGACAGGTTGAGCGGGGGCATGTCTGGGCTTGCTCCAAAGGGTCGCGGAGGAACGGGACGAAATGGCAGGGCCAAAGGTCGCCTGTGCACCGGTCAGCCAAGGTGGATCAATATTCGATCCGCCTTGTTGGCCTTGCTCCACGAACGGTAGTTGAATACCTGTGCAATAGTTTCGGGCCCTCAAATGGCCGGTAAAGACCGCTTGGATGTCGTGGAACTGTTCGCCGGGGTCGGCGGCTTCCGCATCGGGTTGCAGCGGGCTTCGCACCGGTTCCGTGTGGTATGGAGCAACCAGTGGGAGCCTGCGCGCAACAAGCAGGAGGCTTCAGACATCTATGTGGCGCGCTTCGGTGCAGAGGGCCACTCCAACCAGGACATAGCCACGGTGGCCTGCCGCGACATCCCCGACCATGACCTGCTTGTAGGGGGCTTCCCCTGCCAGGATTATTCCGTGGCGCGCACCCTCAACCAGGCCCACGGTTTGACCGGGAAAAAGGGCGTGCTCTGGTGGCAGATCCACCGGATACTGCAGGAAAAACAGAACAAACCGGGCTACCTGCTGCTGGAGAACGTGGATCGCTTGCTGAAGTCGCCCACCAAGCAACGCGGCCGCGATTTTGCGGTGATGTTGGCCTCCTTGGCCGACCTGGGCTATGCTGTGGAATGGCGCGTGCTGAATGCCGCGGACTATGGCTTTCCCCAGCGGCGGCGGCGCATCTTTTTCCTTGGCATCCATCGCTCCACGGCCATGGGCCAAGCGTTGTACAAACAACCGGAACGGTTGGACCAGGCACTGCACAAAGGCGTGTTTGCCGAGGCGTTTCCGGCGCTGCCGAAGGGGCTGCCACCTTCCCGCTTCTCCATAGATGGCGACCTGGCCGAGGTGTCGGAGCGATTCAATGCCGGACGTACGGGGGGCACATCGCCCTTTGCTGATGCAGGCCTTATGGTGGACCGCCAAGTGTGCACGGCGGTGCTGCTCCCTGCCTACCAAGGACCGCGCACCACGCTCGGAGACCTCCTGTTGCCTGCCGCGTCCATACCCGAAGCCTTCTACGTCCCCACCGGACAGTTGCCGCGCTGGGCCTACCTCAAAGGAGGCAAGAATGAAACCAGGACCAACAAAGCCACAGGCTTTGCCTACCGGTACAGCGAAGGCTCCATGTCCTTCCCCGACCCTTTGGACAAGGCGGCACGCACGATCATCACGGCCGAGGGTGGCCCAACGCCATCCCGTTTCAAGCACGTGGTGCGGGCAGACAATGGTCGGTTGAGGCGGCTTCTACCGGTGGAGCTGGAACGGCTGAACATGTTCCCGGACGATCACACGGCCGGCCTTCCGGCAGGCCGCCGTGCCTTCCTGATGGGCAACGCGTTGGTCACCGGCATCATTGAGCGGGCCGGGGCGGTGCTGGCCCGCAGAATGTGAATGGGATCACAGGTCTGTTGCGGCAGTAGGATGGGGCAGGCGCCGGTCGCCGCCGATCACCCAGGGGCCGGAATGCACAAAAGGCCCCAGCGCCATGCTGAGACCTTGTGCTCCCCGGGTTGGACTTGAACCAACGACCCCCTGATTAACAGTCAGGTGCTCTAACCAGCTGAGCTACCAGGGAAGGAATTTTCCCGAAAGGGAGCGCAAAGGTAGGAACAGCGCGCACTTCCACAAGTCCCGCCACATTCTCCACCTTTGCGGCCCATAACCGATCCGTATCCATGAAGCTCATCACCGTTGGCACCGTCGCATTCGACAACATCGAGACCCCTTTTGGCCGGGCCGACAAAGTGGTGGGCGGCGCCGCCACGTACATCTCCTTGGCGGCATCCTACTTCCTGAAAAAGCAAGGGATCGTCAGCGTGGTGGGCGATGATTTCCCGCAGGATATGATCGGCACCTTCCGCAAACGTGGCGTGGACCTGGCCGGGCTGGAGGTGATGCCGGGCAAAGAGAGCTTCTTTTGGAGCGGCCGGTACCATTACGACATGAACGCGCGGGACACGCTGGAAACGCGGCTCAACGTGCTGCTTGACCTGGACCCCCAATTGAACGAGGCCTACCGCAGTGCCGAATACCTGATGCTGGGCAACTTGGACCCGGTGATCCAGGCCAAGGTGCTGGACCAGGTGGAGGCGCCGGCCCTGGTGGCCATGGACACCATGAACTTCTGGATGGACAGCGCCATGGAGAAGCTCAAGGAGGTGATCGCCCGGGTGGACATCCTGGTGATCAATGACTCGGAAGTGCGCCAGCTCAGTGGTGAGCATAGCTTGGTAAAGGCCGCCCACCACGTGCTGGCCATGGGGCCGCGCTACCTGGTGGTGAAGAAGGGTGAGCACGGAGCGCTGCTCTTCGACAAGGACCGGGTGTTCTTCGCCCCGGCCTTGCCATTGGACGAGGTGGTGGACCCCACCGGGGCAGGTGACACGTTTGCCGGAGGGTTCATCGGCTACTTGGCCCGCAGCGGCGACCATAGCTTCAACAACCTGAAACGCGCCATCATCGTGGGCTCGGCCATGGCTTCTTTCTGCTGTGAGCGATTCGGCGTGCAACGCCTGTTGGAACTGGACCAGGAGGAGATCGACCAGCGCATCCAGCAGTTCGTGGAACTGGTGGATTTCGACATCGAACTGGTGTAAGCGACCATCCGGGACAAGCGCCCACAAGCCAACCCGAAAAAAGCCCCCATGGTGATCTCCACCATGGGGGCTTTGAGCTTCAGGTATGGCCTGGAGGCGCCGCTTCAGCTGCCCAAGTAGTTGAACTCGCGCACCCCGCTGTCATTGAACGGGCCGGGCACCAAGTTGCCCTCCTTGTCCACCAATTCAAGCCGAACGGTGTGTTTGCCCAGTGCCAAGCCTTCAATGAAGTAGGCCTCCCATTTGTTGATGGTCCATACTTCGCCGTCGATGGTGGCACGCACGCTGTAGTCCTTGTCCGTCAGGTCGGTGTTGAGCAGATAGAAATCCAACAGCATCTTGTCACCGTCCAGCTGCTTGTAGTCGCCTTTGGGTCGGCTGTAGAAGAGCGTGGGGTCCTGGGCCGCATCGAAGGCGGTGCTGTCAGCGCTTGTGCCGGGCATGGTGAAGGTGTTCACCACCACGGCGGCATTGTGCTTCAGGCTTTCGTGGTAACTGCGGCTCAGGAAGCTCAGCACCACATTGCGGCCGGGGTCGGCCTTCTCCGTGAACCCGGCGGTGTATTCCGCCTTGTAAGGCTTGTTGTTCAGGATGAAGTGGATGTGCTGGCCATCCTTGCTGTTGGCGCAGCCGCGCGTGGCCGCGTCGGGCGTTTGGGCCTTCAGTTCAAAGCCGCCCACGGCGTAGGTGAATTTCACATCCATGGTCTTTTTGCCGGGCACCATGGTGTCCAGCTTCAGCGTGGCGTCCGGAAAGGCCGTTGCGGGCGGGGCCACGGTGAGCTTTAACGTAGCATTGGCGGGGGCGACCACGTCGGGTCGGGCGGCCGGGGCGGCGGCCAAGGTATCGGGGGCCGGAGCAGGCGGTGGTGCGGTTTCGGTCCCGGGGTTTCCACAGGCGGCCAGCAACAGGGTGCCGACCAACGTAAGGGCTTGGTACTTCATGGTCATCATTCAGTGGTTACTTCTCAAAACTGAGCAGGAGCTGGCCTTTTTCCACGGCGGCCCCGGCTTGTGCGTGCGCTTTTTTCACAACGCCTTCACCGGTGCTCTTGATCACGTTCTCCATTTTCATGGCCTCCAGCACCAGCAAGGGGTCGTCCTTCTTTACAACATCACCCTCCTTCACCAGCACCTTCAGTACCAGGCCTGGCATGGGGGCCTTCAATTCGCTGGCCATGGCCCGCGCCCCGCGATCAATGCCCAGCAATTGCATCAGGCGCGTGCGCTCATCCGCCAAGCGCACCGTGTGGCAGTGCGCCCCGATGCGCAGCCGCACGGTGCCTGCCTCCTTGTCGCGCTTCAGCACCAGCACCTTGAAGGAGCGGCCCTTGTGCACAAGGCTGAACAAACCCGGGCCGGTTTGCACCAAGTCCGGCGCCACAGCACCGTTCAGTGCCCAAGGCGCACCGGGGGTTCTTCGCTCCAGTTCCAGCCCTTCGGTGGAGGAGTTTACGGTGGCAAGCAGTTTGGCGGCCATGGGCGGTGATGTTGGAACAACGGGCAGGACCGGGAAAAGTTCGTTGGTGTGCCGACGGTGCGAAGGTATTGGTCCCACTTGATCCGCCCTGCGGAACAGCCAGGGGGCGTGCCTCGGGGTGCTCACTCAAGCAAGTCAGCGCCAGTTTGCTGCTCAAAGGCTTCATCCGCAGGCAACCCCGTCTGCTCCCGGGCGGCCACGGCCAGGCGGTCACAGAGTTCGTTCAGCGGGTGGCCGGCATGGCCGCGGATCCATTGGAAGCGCACCGTGTGCCGGGGATACACCTGCAGAAAGCGCCTCCAGAGGTCGGGGTTCTTCTTCTTGGCAAAGCCTTTCCGCGCCCAATCGAACACCCAGCGCTTCTCCACGGCATCCACCACATACTTGCTGTCGCTCACCACGGTCACTTCATGCCCTTCCCCTTTGAGGGCCTCCAACGCCACGATCACCGCCAGCAATTCCATGCGGTTGTTGGTGGTGTGGCGGAAGCCGCCCCAGAGTTCCTTGCGGTGCTTGCCCGATTGAAGCACCACGCCGTAACCACCGGGCCCGGGGTTGCCGCTGGCCGCGCCGTCGGTGTGGATGGTGATCTGCATGTATGGATCGTGCGGAAGGGTCGTTGGAATCCCCGGTGCGATCAATGCACGGGGAAGAGATAGGTGATGTTGCCGGCAAAGAGCTTCACGCTGATGGCCAGCAGGATCACGCCAAAGGCCTTGCGCAACACGATCAATCCCACGCGGCCCAGCAGGCGCTCGATGCGATTGGTGAGCAACAATACCACCACCACCACGATCATGTTCAGGCCAATGGCCACCAGGATCTCCGGGCGGCTGAACTCGGCCCGCAGGGAGAGCACGGTGGTGATGGTGCCGGAACCGGCGATCACCGGGAAGGCCAGGGGTACGATGCTGTACACCTTCGGGTCGTCGCTGAGGCCCGGCGCCGAGGTGTCCTCCTTGAACAGGCGGATGCCCAAGGTCATCTCCAGCGCGATGAAGAACAGCACCAGTGAGCCAGCCACGGCAAAGGAGCGCACATCGATGCCCACAACACGCAGAATGGACTCGCCCAAATAGAGGAACACCACCATGATGGCCAAACTGACCAAGGTGGCCCTTGCGGGATAGATCTTGCCGGCCTTCTCGCGTACCTGCAGGATCACCGGTATGCCGCCGATGATGTCGATCACGGCAAAAAGCACCAGGAAGGCCTTGCCCACATGGGCGATCTCAAAAGTGGGCATGGTCGGGCGAGCTGGATGGGGCCAATGTGCGGGCAAAGTTCTCCACCACCGATGGAAAGTGCGCGTGCTCCAATGCATGGATCCGCGCGGCGAGGCTCCCGATGTCATCGTCGGGAAGTACCGGGCAGCTCAATTGGGCGAGGTGTTCGCCCTCGTCGTAGCGTTCGTTCACCAAGTGGATGGTGATGCCGCTCTCCTGTTCACCGGCCGCAAGCACGGCCTGGTGCACCCGGTCGCCGTACATGCCTCTGCCACCGTACTTGGGCAACAGGCTGGGATGGATGTTCAGGATACGCCCGGGCCAGGCCTGCACGAAGGCTGGAGGCAGCAAGCGCAGGAAACCGGCCAGCACCACCAGGTCGATGGCCGCGGTTCGCAGCTCGCGTTCCAAGGAGCCGTCCTGCAATTCCGTGGCGCCGAACAGATAGCAGGGCACGCCCTGGTCCCAAGCGCGTTGCACCACGCCGGCCTTCGGCCGGTCACAGGCCACCAAGGCCACTTCCGCCGCGGGTGAACCGGTGAAGTGCTCCATCAGCCGTTGTGCATTGGTTCCTGAACCAGAGGCGAGGATGGCGATGCGGATCATGGCGCGAAGGTCCGAATTAATGGGTGTGGGGAAGCGGGCCCTCCGCCAGCGCCGTTGGTTGCCGGCCGGCGGATGCGGTGTGGCCGGAGCCTGCTGCCCGCATCCGTTGCCGGTTCCATGGCGGGCCACCGGCCTTGGGGAGCGGTCCGGGAAACCGCTTGGGACACCTTCTTTGGAGGGGGGCGTTGGGGATATCGAAAATGTCTTTCCTTTGCAGCCTGATCAACCAACAAGCAACGGATATGTCCGATATCAAGTCAAGGGTCATCGCCATCATCGTGGATAAACTTGGCGTGGACCAAGCAGAGGTCACCATCGAGGCGAGCTTCACCAACGACCTTGGCGCCGACAGCCTGGATACCGTCGAGCTCATCATGGAGCTCGAGAAGGAGTTCAACATCGCCATCCCGGACGACCAGGCGGAGAAGATCCAGACCGTGGGCCAGGCCGTGGACTACGTGGAGAAGAACGCGAAGTAATTCCTGCAGATGGAGCTCAGGCGAGTGGTTGTCACCGGTCTGGGCGCCCTCACGCCCCTTGGCAATACGCTGCAAGCGTATTGGGAGGGGTTGGTGAACGGCATCAGCGGAGCGGCGCCCATAACGAACTTCGACGCGTCGAAGTTCAAGACCCGCTTTGCCTGCGAAGTGAAGGGGTTCGATCCCACGCAGTTCATGGACCGGAAAGAAGCCCGGAAAATGGACCCGTTCACCCAATTCGCCGTGGCCGCCAGTGAGGAAGCCATGAAGGATTCGGGGCTGGTGATCGAAAGCGACGAGCAGAAGGAACGCGCAGGCGTGGTACTGGGGTCAGGGATCGGAGGGATGCTCGTTTTCCAGGAGGAGTGCATCAACTTCGGCCGTGGCGACGGTACTCCCCGCTTCAATCCCTTCTTCATCCCCAAGATGATCGCCGACAGCTGCTCGGGCGTCATCAGCATGCGCCACGGGTTGCGCGGCCCCAGCTACGTGACCATGAGTGCCTGCGCCAGTGCCAACAATGCACTGATTGATTCCTTCAACTACATCCGCATGGGGACCGTGGACGTCATGGTCAGCGGCGGAACCGAAGGATCGGTCTATGAGGCAGCGCTGGGCGGCTTCAACGCCATGCACGCCCTGAGCACCCGCAACGAGGCCCCGGCCACGGCCAGCAGACCTTACGACAAGGACCGCGACGGCTTTGTGATGGGCGAGGGCAGCGGTATCCTGGTGCTGGAGGAGCTCGAACATGCCAAGGCGCGCGGAGCCAAGATCTACTGCGAGATGGTCGGCGGCGGCATGAGCAGCGATGCCTACCACATCACCGCACCTCATCCCGATGGCCTCGGGGCGTACCTGTGCATGAAGCATGCCTTGCAGGATGCCCGTTTGCAGCCAGCGGAGATCGACTACATCAATACCCACGGCACCAGCACGCCCATCGGCGACCCGCAGGAGATCAAGGCCATCCAACGGCTCTTCGGGGATGATGCCTACCGGTTGAACATCAGTTCCACCAAGAGCATGACCGGCCATCTGCTCGGTGCTGCCGGCGCCGTGGAGGCCATTGCCAGCATCATGGCCATTTGCAACGACGTGGTGCCGCCCACGATCAACCACTTCACGGACGACCCCGAGATCGACCCCAAGCTCAACCTCACCTTCAACAAGGCCCAGCAGCGCACGGTCAATGTCGCCATGAGCAATACGTTCGGCTTTGGCGGGCACAACACCTCGGTGATCTTCCGCAAGTACCGCTAAGTCCTTTTGTTCGCCTCACTTTTCAGGAAACCGGCCACGCCGGAGGAACGACGCCTCCGGGCATGGTGCCGCTCCACCCTTGGGATCACCCCGGGGAACTTGGCCCTGTACCGCCAGGCCCTGCGCCACCGCAGTGCCATCGCCGGCGACCGGCCCGACCTGGACGACAATGAACGCTTGGAATTCCTGGGTGATGCCGTACTGGACACGGTCGTGGGGCAGTTCGTCTATCAACACTATCCGGAGCAGGGCGAAGGCTTTCTGACGCGCATGCGCAGCAAGCTGGTCAGCCGTCACCAGCTCAGCATCCTGGCCAAAAAGGTGGAGATCGAGCGCGTGATGGAAGTGAAGATCGGCCCGGGCCAGCACACCTCCGTACCGGGCAACGCCATGGAGGCGTTGGTCGGCGCGCTCTTTCTGGACAAGGGTTTCGACCGCACCCGCGCCATTGTGATCAAGCTGATCACCACCCACTTCGACCTCAAAGAGGTGGAACAGGAAGACCGCGACAGCAAGAGCCGCTTGTTGGAGTGGGGCCAAAAGAAGCGCCGGAAAGTGGTCTTCGTGCTCACCGAGGAACAGGTCCATGGCCGAGGCAAGCAGTTCGTTGCCGAGGTGCAGGTGGATGGCCGCAACACGGGCCGCGGCATGGGCCACAGCAAGAAGCGGGCGGAACAGGAGGCCGCACGCGACGCATCGCGCAAGTTGCGCCTGCCCAATGCCGGGTCCAATGAAGGGGGACCTGTACATGGCGAGAGCGGGAAGGCAAGCGCTCCACGCACCCACCGGCGCCGCAAGCCCAAGCAAGATGGACCCGCCGGTGAAGCGGTGTTGAAGGCCAAGCCCACCGCAGGGAAGGCCCATCATGATTGAGCATTCCCGCCAACATCGTTCGGCAGGTGCGGCAAACCCGCCCCTACCTTTGACCGCCCGGTACCGGACATGGCCAAGTTGAAGCTCGATAGCGACCTGTTGCCCGAAGTGAGCATCTTCGCCATCAGCAGCCATGTGAACGACTACCGCCTGTGTTGGGCCCTGAACAACAGCATGGGCATAAACATGGCCCGCCGCCGGTATGAGCCGGGATTCCCGAATGAGGATCCGGGCCTGAGGCCTACCGCATTCGACCACTTCGATGAAGTGAGCCAGGCCACCATCTCTTTGTTGAGCAACCATTCACCACAAGGCTTGTTGGTGCCCGAGCAACGAAACGCCGACTATTTCCTCCTGGTTGACCATGCATGCCCATGGGCGCCCTACGAAGCCTTGGACCTGGTCAGGCGGGCCGATTTCGTGCTCATGGCCTACCCCTTGGAGATCGTAAACCTGAAAGACGGATATAAACTTCTGCAATGAGCATGGCCCGTGACCCAAAGACGAAAATCGTAGCCACGCTGGGACCCGCCAGCGCAAAGCGCGAAGTGTTGCGTGAGATGATGATCAACGGCGTGGACGTGTGCCGGTTGAACTTCAGCCATGGCGCCTACGAATTCTATACGGAGGTGATCGCCACCATCCGCTCGCTCAATGAGGAACTGGGCTTGAATACGGCCATACTGGCCGATCTGCAAGGCCCCAAGCTGCGCGTGGGTGAAATGGCCGACGGCCCCATCGAGCTCAAGGAGGGGTCCGAACTGGTGATCACCACCGACCCGGTGAAAGGGGTGCCCGGTCTGGTGAGCACCAGCTATGCGCAGTTTCCCAAGGATATCCGGGCCGGAGAGATGGTGCTTTTGGACGACGGCAAGCTCCGGTTGGCCGTGCAACACACCGACGGCGAGAAGCGGGTGACCACCACCGTGGTGCATGGCGGGCTGCTCAGCAGCAACAAGGGCATCAACCTGCCCAACACCAAGGTGAGCTTACCGTGCCTCACGGAGAAGGACCGCAAGGACCTCAGCTTTGCGCTTGCGCAAGGGGTCGACTGGGTGGGCCTGAGCTTTGTGCGCCGGGCGCAGGACCTGGTGGAACTCAAGGAGCAGATCCGATCGGAAGGAAGCACGGCCCGCGTGATCGCCAAGATCGAGAAACCCGAAGCCTTGGAAGAGATCGATGCGATCATCCGTGAGGCCGATGCTTTGATGGTGGCCCGCGGCGACCTGGGCGTGGAGCTGCCCATGGAACAGGTGCCATTGCTCCAAAAGGACATCATAAGCCGCTGTTTGCTCCAACAGCGCCCGGTGATCGTGGCCACGCAGATGATGGAGAGCATGATCCAGAACAGCACCCCCACCCGCGCCGAGGTGAACGACGTGGCCAATGCCGTGCTGGACCATGCGGACGCAGTGATGCTCAGCGCCGAGACCAGCGTGGGCAAATACCCCGTTGAGGTGGTCAAGGTCATGAACCGGATCCTGCTGGAAATGGAGAGCAGCGAACTGATGTACAACGTGGAGGAACCCCCGTTGAACGACCATGACCGCATGGTCTCCGATGCGATCTGCATGGCCAGCGTGCGCATGGCTGATGCCATCAACATCAAGGCCATCGTCACCATGACCCACAGCGGCTACACCGCATTCAAGATCAGCAGCATGCGGCCCAAGGCGCACATCTTCGCCTTCACCAGCAACAAGCGCATCCTCACCATGCTCAATCTGGTGTGGGGCGTGCGGGCCGCGTACTACGACAAGACCGTGAGCACCGATCATACAGTGGCCGACATCAAGCACATTCTGCTCAACAAGAAGCTGGTGAAGAAAGGCGATCTGGTGGCCAATGTGGCCAGCATGCCCATTGCCGAACAAGGCATGGCCAACATGATCCGGTTGAGTGCGGTGTAGGGCCGGCAGACCGGCAGTTCCAACAGGGCGTTGCATGCATCAGGCCCATCCTGGACCGCTCACGGGCCACGCACTGGATTTTTACATGCACGGGTCGGCATGGAGCCCGCTTATAGGTCTTCCCGGGTTGCCGATCACCGGATTTGCGAAAAACACGCTCCGCTCCGGAGCTGTATCCGGGGTTTGCCGAGTGCGTTCCGTCTTAGGGCCTCCGGCCCGCCTTATGCACGTATGACAGCACGGTTATGCGACGGGCCGGAGGCCCTACCAAGTACGCTCACTCGGCAAATAGCCGAGCGAGCCTGCATGCCGAAGGCATGTGCCCGCGGTGGGACACGCGAGCGAGTGCAGGGGGTGCGGGTCGGTTCACCTGGGGCCACGCTCAAACTGCTTCAGTGATCTGTCACCGCAAGTATAGAGGAGTGCGGGGGCGGGGATGGGGCGCGGGGTTGGGGCGAGTGCCCGACGCTGATCTATCTTTGTAAGCACACCAACCCTTCAGCAATGAAGCTCAACGAACTCAAGGTCTCCTTGGCCAAACAGGTCTTGGAGTCCGATAGTGAATATACCCTGCGTTCGTTGGAGATGATCCTGGAGCAGGACCAAAGCTTGACCCGCGAGCAAATGGCGCAACTCGATGCCGCCCATGAGCGCTATGTGCGAGGGGAAGGCACAAGCTTCACCAGTGCGCAAATGGTGCGGCAGGTCCGGAAGATGGCGAAGTAATGGCGGTACGCTTGGTCTACCGCGATGAAGCGTTGGAAGACATTGCCGATGCCATGCGTTGGTACGCAGCCAGATCGGAAGGGCTGGGCGAACGCTTCCTGAAGGCCGTCTTGGAGCGTGAGGCACTCATCAGCAAATATCCCAAAGGTGCTCCCGTGGTCCATAAGCACTTCAGGCAGACACCGATCAATAGCTTTCCCTTTTTGATGGTCTATGGTCTGGTCAAGAACGAGTTGATCATTTATCGGATCTTCCACACCAAACAACATCCTAGGAAAAAGTTCAAGCGGCGGACCTGAGGTCATGCTCGTCTTTATCCCAACCTCGGCCTCCGGCCATCAACGAGCTTCTTCGGGATCGGGTCTTGCTTGTTGTAGTACCGGCATCGCCAGAGGCGGACCGGGTGCTAGGCACATGCCTACGGTATGCAGGCTCGGCAGGTTCTTGGGATCACCGACTAAGCCGAGCGAGTGCAGGGGTTGTATGCATTCAACGCAATACCGCCAACCGTTGAACTTCAGTTAAGGGAAATGGTTCGTCAGCAACAATCGTAATTGTGTGCAAATTTGGATCATTGGATATGCCCTGAGCCATTCGTATGGTTTCATCAATGATTAAATTCCTATTGCTAATAGCACATGCGTAGTGGAAGACCATCTCATTAGACTTGCAATATTCACGATTAGCGATGAATGCATCCATTAAACATTCCAAAAACCGGCTTCGATCTTGTTCGCTCATTCCTTGCCGAAAGAATCGAACAGGCAAGCCTGTCAGGTAACCTGAAGGATAAAGAGTACCAGTTTCATCAGCTTTATTTATTGATTCACAATGTGAGATTGCTTGTTCCAATGAAAAACCGCATGTAGAAACAATGAAGTCCCTAAAAAAGGCCATCCCAAGTTCAGCGAATCCAACGAGGTGAAGCTCCTTGTTCTTCAAGCCATCTGTATAACTCCATTCGGCGCCAACAATCTGAATGCGCATTGACTCTTTGTTGTTGAGGTTCAATTTTAGGAATATTCTCAACAAGTCATGGAATTTATGCAAAATTCGTGATTAGTACAAGAATGTTCCCTTTTAGTATCCCCTTCCGCTTTGCAAGCTTCGCGCTTTCCATCAGCGATTGAGGTTCTTGGTCGGAGAGTATAACATCACCTCCTATATGCCGTATGCATGGAGGTAGGCTTGGCATTCCGGATTGCACCAAAATGAAATTACCACCAATGGATTCAAGCGCCGGGAATTCTTGATTCTTGATGCCGGTTACATTCAAATCCCCTCCGACATTTTGGAGTTTTGGTAGGAATGCCATCGTTCAATGTCTCAATTCCCCTACGCCCCACACATCTCACACCCCTCCGGATCGATGGTGATGATCTTCCGATAGTCCAAGGCTTCCATTCGTTCAAAGGTAGCGGATTCCGTGCCCCACAAGCTATTTCCCCTTCACCCACTCCCCGTAGATCACCTCCAGCTCCGCATACCAATCCGGGCCGTACACCCGCGTAAGCGAGTCCTTCAAAAAGCGGAACACCGGCACGCCCAACTCCGCGCCCAGCTTGCAGGCCGGCGAGCAGATGTCCCACTGGTGGTAGTTCAGCGCATCGTGGTACTTCAGCTTCGTTACGCGGATGGGATACAGGTGGCAGCTGATCGGCTTGTTGAAGGGGATCTTCCCGTCGTGGAACGCCTGCTCGATGCCGCATTTCCACACGCCCTTCGGATCCTTCTTCGCATACACGCACTCGGCGTATTCCTGCACGATGGGCGTTACCAGCTCGCCGTCCATGTCCACCACGCTGGTGCAGCCCTGGTCCTTCACGGACTTTTTGCCGCGCGCGGTCATGTAGGGTTCGATGGCGGCGTAGTGCTTCTCGATCAGTTTCGCTTCTTCAGGCTCCAGCGGCGCGCCGCTGTCGCCCACCTCGCAGCACGCGCCCTTGCAGGCATCGAGGTTGCAGACGAAGCGTTTCTCGAAGAGCTCTTCGGAGAGGAGGGTGCCGCGGTGTTCGATCATCTAGGGGGTTCAAAACTACGGCCATGGGCATGGCCGTAGTACGTAGTCCTTCCCATGGACAACCAATGGACGCGGATGGACACGGCTTCGGCCCGTGTCCATCCGCGTCCATCAACGTCCATTTAAGCCGCTTACCCCAAAAACACCCCACGCACCGCATCTTTGCGCCCGCGACGCTGAAGCCTTCCAGAGCGCACGCCCCACAGTATGAGCAACCAAGAAGACCGCCTCAAAACCCTGATCGGCCATGCCAAGGAGTATGGCTTCGT
The DNA here is from genome assembly GCA_018057455.1 of Flavobacteriales bacterium. GTDB lineage: Bacteria > Bacteroidota > Bacteroidia > Flavobacteriales_F > PHOS-HE28 > PHOS-HE28. The sequence goes on from JAGPDT010000015.1 coordinate 32,172, forward strand.
GTTCCCCAGCAGCGAGATCTACGACGGCCTTAGCGCCACCTACGATTACGGCCCCTACGGCGTAGAGCTGAAGAACAACATCCGCCGCTACTGGTGGGGGGCCATGACCAAGCTCAACGCCAACATCGTGGGCTTGGACGCCGCCATCTTCATGCACCCCACGGTGTGGAAGGCCAGCGGCCACGTGGATGCCTTCAACGACCCCTTGATCGACAACAAGGACAGCAAGAAACGCTACCGCGCCGACGTGCTGCTGGAAGAGCACATCGCGAAGTATGAGGACAAGATCGCCAAAGAGGTGGAGAAGGGAAAGAAGCGCTTCGCCGAAGGCTTTGATGAGGTCCAGTTCCGCGCCACCAACCCCAACGTGAAGCGCAGCCAGGACCGCATCGACGCCGTGGAAGGCCGCATGAAGGCGGCCCTGGATGCCAACGATCTGGAGGCCCTGCGCCAACTGATCATCGACGAGGAGGTCAAATGCCCCATCAGCGGCACCGCCAACTGGACCGAGGTGCGCCAGTTCAACCTGATGTTCGCCACCGAGCTCGGCAGCGTGAGCGGCGAAAGCAGCACCATCTACCTGCGGCCCGAAACGGCACAAGGCATCTTCGTCAATTTCCTCAACGTGCAGAAGAGCGCACGCATGAAGATCCCCTTCGGCATCGCGCAGACGGGCAAGGCCTTCCGCAACGAGATCGTGGCGCGGCAGTTCGTGTTCCGCATGCGCGAATTCGAGCAGATGGAGATGCAGTTCTTCGTGAAGCCCGGCACCGAGATGCAGTGGTACGAAAGCTGGAAGGCGAAGCGCATCGCGTGGCACAAGGCGCTCGGCATTTCCGAAGAGCACTACCGTTTCCACGACCACATCAAGCTGGCGCACTACGCCAACGCCGCCTGCGACATCGAGTTCAAGTTCCCCATGGGCTACAAGGAGCTCGAGGGCATCCACAGCCGCACGGATTTCGACCTGAAGCAACACGAAGAGTTCAGCGGCAAGAAGCTGCGCTACTTCGACACCGAGACCAACGAGAGCTACATCCCCTACGTGGTGGAAACCTCCATCGGGCTGGACCGCATGTTCCTCGCCGTGCTGAGCGCGGCTTACGCGGAAGAGCCACTGGAAGGCGGCGAAACGCGCACGGTGCTGCGCATCCCCGCCCCCTTGGCCCCGGTGAAGGTGGCCGTGCTGCCGCTGATCAAGAAGGACGGCCTACCGGAAAAGGCCCGCGCCATCATCGACACGCTGAAGCTGGACCTCCACTGCCAGTACGACGAGAAGGACAGCATCGGCAAGCGCTACCGCAGGCAGGACGCCATCGGCACGCCCTACTGCATCACGGTGGACCACGAAACGCTCACCGACCATGCGGTCACCATCCGCGAGCGCGACAGCATGGCGCAGGAGCGGGTGCCCATCAGCGAGGTGGGCCGCATCGTGGGGGAGAAGGTGGACCTGCGGGGGCTGTTGCGGCGGTTGTGATCACCCTGTAACTACGGTCAGGAAGTTCCGTCATAGAACAGATCTTTCTCCTGCCCAGCATGCGTTTTCCCGCCCTCCTGATCGCATGCGCCATCATTGGACATGTGTGTGCCCAACGCGGCATTATTGCCAACATCGACATGGGCAACCAGCAGAATGATCGGTTGGAAGTGGAACTGATCGTGCCACCGTTCGATGCCGATCAGGTGGTCTTCGCATTCCCGCGCATCGTACCGGGCATCTATGGCGCCATGGACCATGGCCGGCTGGCAGGCGCAATCGGCGCATTCGACCCAAACGGTGAACCCATTCCGATCCAGCGCTTGGATGTGAACCGCTGGAGGATCCCCGAAGCGCGGGAACTGCATCGCCTCACCTATTCGGTGGACGATGGCTGGGAGGAGTTCGACATCCGGTTCTCCCTGGGCAATTTCCGCTCCTCCGAAGGCACCACCAGACCCGAGGCCGTGTTGCTGAACCACAACACCGTGATCGGCTTCTTCGAGGGCTACGAACAATTGCCGTACACCATCCAACTGCAGAAACCGGCCACACTCCATGCCGCCACGAGTTTGCCCCGCACAAAGGAGAGCGCCGAGGCCATTACGTTCCAGGCGCACAACTACCGCCACCTCGTGGACAATCCCATGCTGGTGGCCGCACCCGACACGGCGCACATCCAGTTGAAGGACATCACTGTATTGGTGGCCTGCCACAGCACCACGGGCAAGGCCATTGCGCACGACGTGGCCAATGAAATCCGTCCGTTGCTGGGCGATCAGCGCGCATACCTCGGTGGAACGCTCCCGGTGAAGGAGTACACCTTCCTGATCTACCACCACCCGAGCAATGTGGAGGGCAGCACCATGGGCGATGGCTTGGAGCACGCCGCCTCCACCGTGGTCCTGCTCTGCATGCCGCTCGATCCGCAGATGATCGCGCACAGCGTATACGGCATCGCCAGCCACGAATTCTTCCACACCATCCTGCCGCTTGGCGTGCACAGCGAGGAGATCGAGTACTATGACTTCAACATGCCACGGATGAGCCGCCACCTCTGGCTCTATGAAGGCATGACGGAGTACTTCGCCATCCACATGCCCGTGAAACAGGGCCGGCAGACGGTGGAGGAGTTCTTGGGTGTGCTGAAAGGGAAGATCGAACACATGCGCCGATTCCCCGACGACATCGCACTGACCGACCTGAGCGGGCAGGCCATGGAGCGGCAGGACCAGTACTACAACTTCTACCTCAAGGGTACCCTGTTCTGCTTGGGGCTGGACATGGCCCTGCGTGAACGGTCACAGGGAAAGTATGGCGTGGTGGAGCTAGTGCTCGACCTGCAACGAATCTACGGCCCCGGCAAACCATTCAAGGACGAGGAACTATTCGCCACGATCGAGCGCCTTACCGGGCCCGATATCGGCACCTTTCTGCAACGCTACCTGAACGAAGCCGGCATGCTCCCGCTGGAGGAATGGCTGGGCAAGGCGGGCATCGCGCTGGATGGCGAGGGCACCCCGACCATCCTGGCCAGGCCGACCAGGGAACAGGACCGGTTGCGCACGTGGTGGCTGGGTCGGTAGCACGGGATGTCCCGGGCCGCTATCTTTGCACCCCCGCTTTCGGGCGGAGTTCTTTTCACCACGCACCCACCCAGGTGGCGGAATTGGTAGACGCGCTGGTCTCAAACACCAGTGATGCAAGTCGTGCGGGTTCGACTCCCGCCCTGGGTACACTACAACGGCCGCGCTTAGCGGCCGTTGTACTTTTGGACCCGTTTCCATGTCCACCGCCCAGGATTCCCTCGTCCACCCCGACCCCGCCAAACAGGCGCGCTATGACCGGGCCTACATGAAGATGGCCTTGGAGTGGGCCAAGCTCAGTCATTGTACCCGCAAAAAGGTAGGTGCGCTGCTGGTGAAGGACGGCATGATCATCAGCGACGGGTACAACGGCACGCCCACCGGCTTCCCCAATGATTGCGAGGATGCCCAAGGGGTTACCCTGTGGTACGTGTTGCATGCCGAGGCCAACGCCATCATGAAGGTGGCCCGAAGCACCAACAACGCCCGTGGCGCCACGCTTTACCTCACCCACAGCCCCTGCAAGGATTGCAGCAAACTCATCTTGCAGGCGGGCATCAAGCGGCTGGTGTATCTGGACGCGTACAAGGACAGTTCCGGCCTTGAGCTCCTGGACAACGGCGGGCTGCGCATTGCACAGATCCAAACCACGTGAACGGGACGCGGCAGATAAGGTGGTCCTGGGCGGTGTTCTATCCGCTGATGCTTGGCGCGGCCCTGGCCGGAGGTTACTACCTGGGTTCGGCGTTCGGCAGCCGGGCCGGTGGTGTGCAGTTCCTCGAACTCCGGGGAAGCACACCCGGTGCCAAGCTGCAGCAGGTGCTGGACCTCATCGATCGGCAGTACGTGGATACCGTGCAGGAAAGCAAGTTGGTGGACGAGGTGCTGCAGAACATGCTGCAACAGTTGGACCCGCACAGTTATTACATCAGCGCCGAGGACTTGCGTGCCGCGGAAGAACCGCTGGAGGGCAGTTTCATGGGCATCGGCGTGGAGTTCAGCATCCAGCGGGACACCATCGTGGTGGTCTCTACCATCGAAGGCGGGCCCAGTGAGGCGCTCGGCCTCCGGGCAGGCGACCGCTTGGTAAGCGCCGATACCACCAAGCTGGCCGGGGTGGGGGTGACAAACGAGATGGTGATGAAGGCCCTGCGAGGGCCGGCCGATACCAAGGTCACCGTGGCGGTGGTCCGCGGCGGGGCCAAGCCGTTCTTGGTCACCATCACCCGGGGCCCCATCCCCATCAATAGCGTGGCCGCAGCATTCCTGGACCAGGACAGCACCGGCTACGTGAAGCTCTCCCGATTCGCGCGCACCACCTACGACGAATTTCAGAAGGCCACCACCCAGCTCAAGGTGCATGGCATGAAACGCCTCGTGTTGGACCTGCGCGGGAATGGCGGCGGATATCTGAATGCCGCCATCGGGCTCTGCGAGGAACTGTTGCCTTCCGGAAGCGAGATCGTGTACACCCAAGGCCGTTCTTCCCCGCGGCAGGACTACAAGGCGGACGGCAAAGGCTCGTTGACCGGAATGCCCCTGGCGGTTCTCATCGACGAGGGTTCGGCCTCAGCCAGCGAGATCGTGGCCGGCGCCGTGCAGGACAATGACCGGGGCCTCGTCGTGGGTCGGCGCTCCTTCGGCAAGGGTTTGGTGCAGGAACAAGTGGACTTGCGCGACGGGAGTGCAGTACGCCTCACCACCGCCCGCTACTACACCCCCAGCGGGCGGTGCATCCAGCGGCCGTACGGCAACGGGATCGAATACAGCGATGACCTGGAAACACGCTTCCTGCACGGGGAAATGGTGAGCATTGACAGCATCCGCCTGGATTCATCCGAGGCCTATACCACCAAGGAGGGCCGTACCGTTTATGGCGGAGGAGGCATCATGCCGGACCTGTTCGTTCCGGCCGATACATCGGAACATTCGGCCTACTTCAGCGAACTGTTCTTCTCCGGGGCGCTAAACCAATTTGCCTTCGATGTGGCCGACCGGCACCGGGCGAAATGGGCCGCATACGGGGGTCCGGAGCGGTTCCAAGCGGGTTATTGGGTCGCACCTGCCATGTTGGAGGAATTGGCCGATGCGGCCGCCAAGCTCGGGGTAGCGAAGGACCCGAAAGGGCTGGAACGTTCTTCAGCGGCCATTGCCCTGCGGATCAAAGCGGGCATTGCCCGCAACATCTGGGGCGACAATGGCTATTACCGCGTGTTGTTGGGCGCTGACAGCATTTACGGTCAAGCACGCACGGCCTTGCATAGCGGCGCCAAGTTGGCCAAGTAAGTCCAAGGTTCCCGGGAACTGTATGGGCCAACCGGCATTGGCGCCGTTGAGGCAGGCTTTGACGGTGCCGGTTTTCGGGCGCAGGGGGACTTGACGGTGGGGATCCTGCGGTCCGCCGAATGCTTGCCGGGGAATTGCTGAAGGCCACGGGGGACGGCAGGCCGGGCCAACTTCTGGCTTCCCCGCAGTTCAGTGCCCTGCAACGAGGAAGGGGCCGTTCCTTGCGGAACAGCCCCTTTTTCCTTCTTGCAGGTCAACGGCTTACTTCACGGCCTCGTTCACAACCGCTTTGGCGGTGTCAACTGCGGCATTGGCGGTGCTATCGAGGGTAGCAGCGGCTTCTTGAACCGTGGTTTGTGCCTGGTCAACGGTCTCGGTGGCCTGCTCCGTGGCAGCGTCCATCGCGTCGGTGGCGGCTTCTTCTACGTTGCTTCCGCAGGCCACGAACAGAGCGGCGGCGGTGGCAACCATGGCGAACTTCCTGATCATCCTTGTTGTTGGTTTGGTGAAAGTGGCCGCAAATGTAATAGGATCCGCGCAATTGCGAAAAAAATGTTAACCAGCTCTCGGCTAACTTGCAAGCCGAAGCGTTCAACCCGAAAAAACACCCTACCAAATGGCCTTTGAGCTCCCCGCTCTTCCCTACGGATTCGAAGCACTGGAACCCCATATCGACGCCCGGACCATGGAGATCCACCATGGCAAGCACCATCAGGGCTACGTGAACAACCTCAACAAAGCCCTTGAGGGCACCACCCTCGCAGGGAAGTCCATCGAGGAGGTCCTCAAAGGACTGGACATGACCAACATGGCCGTGCGCAACAACGGTGGCGGCCATTTCAACCACAGCTTGTTCTGGTCGGTCATGGCACCCCATGGCGGCGGTGCGCCTTCCGGCGAATTGGCCGGCGCCATCCAGCGGGACCTCGGCGGCTTTGAGGCCTTCAAGGGGCAGTTCGAGCAGGCCGCCGCCACTCGCTTCGGAAGCGGCTGGGCTTGGCTCTGCGTGCACAAGGGAGGCAAGGTGGAAGTGTGCTCCACCCCCAACCAGGACAACCCGCTGATGCCCGCCACGGGGTGCGGAGGTACGCCGGTCCTCGGTGTGGACGTATGGGAACATGCCTATTACCTGCATTACCAGAATCGCCGCCCGGACTATCTGAAAGCCTGGTGGAACGTGGTGGATTGGAATGCCGTGGCCAAGCGCTACGCCGCAGCCAAGTGATCTTCCGGATGAAACGGGCGGCACCGGATTTCCCGGTTGCCGCCCGTTACTTTTGGGGCATGCGCAAGTTGCATGAGAGCATTCTTCTGTGCATGGCACTGCTTTTCCTGCCGTCCATTACGGTCCGGGCGGCCGGTCCTTACCAAGATCCTGCACAGCCCCTCGGTGGTCCCGTTCCAGCAGTACCGGTCTCCCTGGTTTCAACGGCGGAGCCACAGCGGTTGGTGGCGGCCTCCTTGGCGTTGACCTTGGGTGCCTTCGGCGCACACCGCCTGTATTTGGGCACGGACGCCAAGGTGCCCATCATCTACGGGCTCACCTTCGGGGGGTTCGGCGTGCTGGTGTTGATCGACCTCGTGCACGTGCTGTGTACCAAGGACCTGCGGGCTTATCAAGCCAACGGTCAGGTGTTCATGTGGGCCAAAGGCCCGCCGGGGCAGCTCACTCCACCGTAACGCTCTTGGCCAAATTGCGGGGCTGGTCCACATTGCAGCCACGCATCACGGCGATGTGGTAGCTGAGCAATTGCAGTGGTACCACGGCCAACAGGGGCACAAAGGCATCTGGTGTGGAGGGGATCTCAATCGTGTGGTCCGCAATCTCCTTCACCGTGGTATCGCCCTCGGTCACAATGGCGATCACCTTGCCTTTGCGGGCCTTCACTTCCTGGATGTTGCTCACCACTTTCTCATAGCTGGCACCTTGCGTAGCGATGACGATCACCGGCATCTCCTCGTCGATCAAGGCGATGGGGCCGTGTTTCATCTCTGCGGCCGGGTAGCCTTCCGCATGGATGTAGCTGATCTCCTTCAGCTTCAAGGCACCTTCCAAGGCCACCGGGAACGAATAGCCACGGCCGAGGTAGAGCGCATTGCGCGCATCCTTGTAGATGTCCGCGATGTAGTTCACCTGGGCTTCCGTCTTCAACACTTTCTCCACTTTGGCGGGAATGGAATCCAGCTCGAGCAGCAATTGCTGGAACTTGGCCCCATCGATGGTGCCTTTGCGCTGGCCGATCATCAGGGCCATCAGCGTGAGCAATGTGACTTGCGCCGTGAACGCCTTGGTGCTGGCCACCCCGATCTCGGGGCCGGCATGGGTATAGGAGCCGGCATGGGTTTGCCGCGCTATGCTGCTGCCCACCACGTTGCAGATGCCGATGATAGTGGCGCCGCGCCCCTTGGCCAATTCAATGGCCGCCAAGGTATCGGCGGTTTCCCCGCTCTGGCTGATGGCGATCACAATGTCATCTTCGTTGATTACGGGGTTGCGGTAGCGGAACTCACTGGCATACTCCACTTCAACGGGGACGCGCGCGAACTCCTCGAACAGGTATTCGCCCACCATGCCGGCATGCCAACTGGTGCCACACCCCACGATCAGGATGCGCTTGGCATTCACCATGCGTTGCTCGTAGTCCTTGATGCCGCCCAAGGTGATGTTGCCTTGGATCAAGTTCAGGCGGCCCCGCATGGAATCCCGGATGCTCCGGGGCTGCTCATAGATCTCCTTGAGCATGAAGTGCTCATAACCGCCTTTTTCCAAGGCCTCCAGTTGGATCTCCAGCGCCTGCACCGAGGGCCGCTTTTCCTGGTTCTTGATATTGCGCACGCGCAAGCCATGCTCCAGGTCCAGGATGGCGATCTCCCCATCTTCCATGTACACCACGTTCCGGGTGTGTTCCACGATGGGCGTGGCGTCGCTGGCCAGGTACATGTCTCCGTCTTCACCGATACCGATCACCAAAGGACTGCTTTTGCGTGCAGCTACCAGGGTGCCCGGCGATTTGCGGTCCACCACCACAATGGCGTAGGCGCCCACCACGCTGCCCAAGGCCAGGCGCACCGATTCGGCCAGGTCCGTGCCCTCATTGCGTTGGATGTCGTCGATCAGGTGCACCAGCACCTCCGTGTCTGTTTCGCTGCTGAACTTGTAGCCCCGGCTAATCAGCTCCTCCTTCAACGGGGCATAATTCTCGATGATGCCGTTATGGATGAGCGCCAGGTCCCCATTGGAAGAGGTGTGCGGGTGGGCGTTGACATCATTGGGTTCTCCGTGGGTGGCCCATCGCGTATGGCCAATGCCCACGGCGCCGGCCATGGCGGCTCCGTTCACATGGGCCTCCAGGTCGCTTACCCGGCCCTTGCACTTGCTCACCTGCAAACCGCTTGGGCCCAGCAAGGCCACGCCTGCACTGTCGTAGCCCCGGTATTCCAAGCGTTTAAGGCCGCTGATCAGAATGGGGTAGGCTTGCTTTGTGCCTACGTAGCCGACAATGCCGCACATGGTCCGTAGTTCAATAGGTGGTGAAAGTAAGCACCAATTTCATCGGGGTATCGGCGTGCGCCGGCCCGGCCAAGGCCGCCCTGTTCACCGAAACACCATTGCTGCCGGGCACCAAGGACAAGCCCGTGTTTGCGTAGGTGCCGTTGATCACCCCTTGCACCCAGCGGGTAAGGTTGAACCGGTATGCGCGCTCCTCGGCAAGGTAGAGCCCGCCAACGTTGCCTTGCCCTGCGACCTGGTCGGGCACCAGCAGGTCTTCACCGGCATCCCCTTTCCGGAAGGCGAACAGCTGCGTGGGGGGCAAATAGGTGTCGTGGAATTCACCGGCCACCGGTACGATCAGTTCCGCCTTGGCCAAGGCCCGGTAGGGGGTGCCTTGGTAGCGGGCCAGGTTGGGGAAGCGCACTTGCGTGCGCAGCCCTCCCAGAGATTGTACATAGGTGACCACCTGCCCCAAGGTGCTGTCCGCCAAGGCGGCCGGCAACCCAGGTGCCGAGGCGGCGGAATGGTCGAACACACCGTAGGTATAGCGTGCGCTGCTGCTGCCGATGAGGAAGTCGAATGACAGGTTGGTGCCCGAAGTGTTGTGGTAGTACAAGGTCATCTTGGAAGCCCCGCTGAGCAGATTGAAGCGCCATACGCCGCCCTGCAATGGGGCTTGGCCTGCATTGTCGGGCACAATGGCCAACCCCTTGAACCAGGCCAGGAAAGCCGTGTTGTCCGCCAAGGTGGGCTGCCCCCATTGGGCAAGCAGCTCACTGCCCAGGTCATTGCTCAACGGAAGGCGCACCTGGGGTTCCAGCGTATCGCCTCCAACCAGCGGACCTTGGGTGGGGGATGGGGTAATGACGAAAGGAGAGCCTTGCACCAGGTCCGTTGCACCAACCCATGGCAGCCGGTCGCTCTTGTAGATTGAATCCAAGTACAGGTCTTCGTTGAGGCGGTACACCCGGATCACCTGGGGGTCCAGGTCACCGTAGATCGGTTCCGTTGTGTTGAATGCCAGGCTCAGCACCAGGGAATCACAGACCAAGGCCGGATCGGCCGGGCCGATGTTGTTCACGCTCAAGCGTAGCTGGGTGACCGTGCCAGTGCTCACCGGTCCGAACACATCATCCACATAACTGCCCACCTCGTTGCTGGTCAGCGCGCTGGTGCGCACGGGCAGGTCGGCGTGCGGCCAAGCCAAGATGCTCGATGTATCGGTACGTACCGTACTCAGCGTATCGGCCGGGTCGAGCACGGAGAGGCCCAGATCATCCTCCGGTTTCTTGCAGCCGGAAGAGCCGATCACTCCTGTGAGCAGTATGGCAGCTATCGCTGGCCGTACTGGAAATGCGGGAAAGAGCGTGTTCAAAGTATCAGACCAGGGCTGCCTCCAATACACCTTGATAGAATTCCAAGTGGGCCCCCAGGCGTTCCTCCGCCTCACTTTGGAAGGCCAGCACCGGCTTGTCCGTTGCTTTGATGGCATTTTCCATGGCACGGCTCAACTTCGGGCTGCCTTTCGCCACCCCATCACACAGGCCCATGGCAAATTTTTGGAGATCGTCCGTGGTGGGCTTGGACAAGCTCTTCAGCAAATTCTTGTCGAAGCCCTCCAGGGTCAATTTCTTGGCCAGGTCCTTATCGAGTTCCTGGGTTGGTTCGTCGTAGGCGCTGAACACGATCTTGGCATCCTCGAAGTGCGGGTCGTCGTTGAAGAAGTGCCGTACATACAAGGGAATGAAGCTCGTCATCCAACCGTGGCAGTGGATGATGTCCGGGCTCCAGCCCAGCTTGCGCACGGTCTCCAGCACCCCGCGGCAGAAAAACAGGGCGCGTTCATCGTTGTCCGGGAAGAAGTTTTCATCGTCATCTTCCAGCTCCGCCTTGCGTTTGAAGAATTCCTCGTTGTCGATGAAGTAGACCTGCATGCGTGCGTTGGGCACACTGGCCACCTTGATCAACAGCGCATGGTCGGTGTCGTTGATGATCAGGTTCATCCCGCTCAGGCGGATCACCTCGTGGAGCTGGTGGCGCCGCTCGTTGATGGACCCGAATTTGGGCATGAAGACCCGGATCTCGTTGCCGCTCTCCAAGGTGCCCTGGGGAAGCTGGCGGGCGGCCTTCGCCATGCCCGTGCCGTCTATGAAGGGGTGGATGAATTGGGAGATGGTGAGGACCTTCGCGTTCTTCAAGCTCATGGGAATCGGTACGTCAAGTGTTCAATCCACAAAAGTATAGAGAATTTCCGCGATATTCAAGCTTTGCTTAGTTTGGCCCCCTTGCTCCGGCCTGCCTTGGAAACCCTGACGCACCCCTCGGACGCCGCTGAATGGGCCGCCTGCCAAAGGCGGAGCGGCAAGCGCATCGCATTCGTGCCCACCATGGGTGCCTTGCACGAAGGGCATCTGGCCTTGATGCATGCGGCCCGTAAGCACGGAGACGTGGTGGCCGCAAGCATTTTCGTCAATCCACTGCAATTCAACGACCCTGCTGACCTTGCCCGTTACCCGCGGCACCCTGAAGAGGACTGCCGGCTGTTGAGTGGTGTAGGGGTGGACATGGTGTTGATGCCCGAAGGTGGCGGCCTTTTCCACGACTTCTCTCCTCGCCAATATGCACTGGACGGGTTGGATACCCTGTTGGAGGGGGCCTCCCGGCCGGGCCACTTCCAAGGCGTGGTGAACGTGGTGGAGCGGTTATTCCATTTTGTACGGCCCGATGTGGCGCTCTTCGGCGAAAAGGACCGCCAACAACTGGCGGTGATCCGTAGCGCTGCACAAGCCGAGCGTTGGCCAATAGAGATCATTGGCCATCCCATCGTGAGGAATGCCGGAGGTTTGGCCCTAAGTTCCAGGAACCAGCGGCTCTCGGCCGTCGAGCGTCAACAGGCCTTGGTCCTCTACAAGGCCTTGTCCGCAGTACAGCAGTCGGCCTTCCACCGGTCCGTGGAGCAAGCACTGGAGGCCGGCCGCCACGAAATAGCACAGGAGCCCGCGGTGGTGCCTGATTACCTCACGTTGGTCGATCCGGCCACCTTCCGGCCTTTGCGGAGCTGGGAAGGGGTGCACGAGGCCATTGCCCTGGTGGCCGTGCAAGTGGGCCCGGTACGTTTGATCGATAACATGGCCGTTCACCGGTAGTTTTGCAGCCCGTTACCGGACTGGTCCGATACTTTTCCTAAATGACCATTGAAGTTCTCCGCGCCAAGCTCCATCGCATCACCATCACCGAAGCGGATGTGGACTACATCGGCAGCATCACGTTGGACCGCGACCTGATCGATGCCGTCGGCTTCGTGGAAGGCGAGAAGGTCCATGTATTGAACGTGAACAACGGTAACCGGCTGGTGACATATGTGATCCCCGGGGAGCGGGGCAGCGGACAAGTATGCCTCAACGGACCGGCTGCCTTGCAGGCCTCCGTGGGTGATGTTGTGATCGTTGTGGCCTATGCGCACATGACCCTGGAAGAAGCCCGGGCCTACCGGCCTAAGGTGGTGTTCCCGGACGAACGCACCAATCGGCTGCTACCGTGAGGAAGGTGTTGACCAACCTGCTGAAGGTGGGGGTGCCTCTGGCCATTGGCGTCTGGTTGGTCTTCTACTTCCACGACGCCTTGGACCCGGCCCAGCGCGAGGAACTGTACATGGCCTTCCGCCGGGCTGATCCCCGCTGGTTGGCGCTGGCCACGTTGGTGGGCTGGTTATCACATGTGAGCCGGGCTTGGCGTTGGCGGTACATCCTGCAGCCCCTGGGCCATGCCCCGGGATTTTGGAACTCGTACCACGCCGTGATGATCGGTTATTTCATGAACCTCTTCCTGCCACGTGCCGGAGAGGCCAGCCGGGCCGTATCACTATACCGCACGGAAAAGGTTCCCTTTGAGCAAGGTTTCGGCACGATCATGGCCGAACGCGCCGTGGACATGCTTATGTTGCTGGGCATTGCGGGGGTCACGCTATGGCTGCAGCTGGAGAAATGGGACCTGTTCAAGGAGCGGATCGCCGCCTTCAGGATGTCACAAGCACCGGCCCAGGCAGGTGGCACAGCGTGGGCCCCATGGATTCTTTCGGCCATGGTCCTGGTGTTGGTGGTGGGCGTGTACCTGCTTGTCACCCGTCCGGCCTTGCGCGACCGGCTGCATGAGCTGGTGCGCGGTTTCGGGCAGGGACTCAAGTCGGTTCTCCGAACCCGGCACCGGATCGGTTTCTTGGTGCATACCGCCTTGATCTGGGTTGCGTACGTGGGCATGTTCATGCTCGGTTTTTACGCCTTGCCGGAAACGGCCGATGTACCCATGGCTGGCATCTTGGCCGGATTTGTGGCCGGAGCGGTGGGCATCGTGCTGGTACAAGGCGGCATCGGGGTCTATCCCGCCTTCGTGGCGCTCATAGTCAGCATCTATATGGCAACACCGGCTGGCGGGGGGTATATCCGCCCGGAAGCCTTGGCCATGGGCTGGTTGCTGTGGGCGGCGCAAACCCTGATGCTGATCATGCTCGGAGGAGTATCCCTACTTTTGGTTGCGATCAAACGCACAGCCGGAGCATGAGCGGCATCCCCACCCCCCACGTCATCGACCTTGTGACCGCCCAGCGCCTGGTGCATGCATGGCGCCTGAAAAGCGACCGCATCGTGTTCACCAACGGGGTGTTCGACATCCTCCACAGCGGCCATGTCACTTATTTGGAGCAAGCTGCGGCCCAAGGGCACCGGCTGGTCGTGGGCATCAACAGCGATGCCAGCGTGAAACGGTTGGGCAAAGGCGATGACCGCCCGTTGAACGACCAGGAGGACCGGGCCGGCGTGGTGGCGGCGCTGCGTTGCGTGGACGCGGTGGTGATCTTCGACCAGGACACCCCCATGGAGCTCATCCAAGCATTAGGGCCGGAGGTGCTGGTGAAAGGCGGCGATTGGACCGTGGACAAGATCGTTGGGGGCGAGTATGTGAGCCAATACGGCGGCATGGTGCTCTCCTTGCCATTGGTCCAGGGGCGTTCCACCACCCGTCTCGTCGAGCGCATCCGCAATGGCGGCTAAGCTGCGTTCCCGATTTGTTTGCCGGAATTGTGGCACCTCCCATGCCCAGTGGTTGGGCCAGTGCAGCAATTGCAAGGAGTGGAACACCTTGGCCGAGGAGGTGGTGGATCGTTTGGAGGAGCGCCGTGGCACAGCGGCAGGCGTGCGCAACCACGAACAGCGGCCCTTGGCATTGGCCGCTATTGACGCACAAGGTGGCCCACGCATTGCGCTGGGAGACCGCGAGTTGGACCGGGTGCTGGGCGGTGGCGTGGTGCCGGGATCGCTGATCCTGGTGGGCGGTGACCCCGGGATCGGCAAGAGCACGTTGCTGCTGCAGACCGCCATACGGGCAAGGAACTTTTCGGTGCTCTATGTGAGCGGAGAGGAAAGCGCGCAACAAGTGAAGATGCGGGCCGAGCGATTGGGCATGGAACCGGCCGGCGGCAACGCCTGTTTCGTGCTCACCGAAACCAATACCCAGGGCATCTTCCGGCACATCGAGGAACTACAGCCCGGCCTGGTGGTGGTGGACAGTGTGCAAACCCTGCACACATCCGTGCTGGACGGCAGTCCCGGTTCCGTGGGCCAGGTGCGCGAATGCACCAGTGAACTGATGCGCTTTGCCAAGGCCACCCACATCCCCGTTGTGCTGATCGGCCACATCACCAAGGATGGCGCCATAGCCGGGCCAAAGGTGTTGGAGCACATGGTGGATTGCGTGCTACAGTTCGAAGGCGACCGGGACCATGCGTACCGCCTGCTCCGCCCGTTGAAGAACCGCTTCGGCAGCACCAATGAATTGGGCATCTATGAGATGCAGGGCAACGGGCTGGCCGTTGTTGAGGATCCCAGCCGGGTGCTGTTGGGTGATCGCGGTGCGAGGCCCAGCGGCGTGTGCGTGGCGGCCACCTTGGAGGGCATGCGCCCCTTGCTCATCGAGGTCCAAGCTTTGGTCAGTTCCGCCGTGTACGGAACACCGCAGCGCAGCGCCACCGGTTTTGACCTGCGCCGGCTGAACATGTTGCTGGCGGTACTTGAAAAGCGATGCGGTTTCCGCTTGGGCCAGAAGGACGTGTTCCTCAACCTGGCCGGCGGGTTCCGCGTGGAGGAGCCGGCCATCGACCTGGCCGTGGTCTGTGCCGTGCTCAGTAGCAACGCGGACATTGCCGTGCCCATGGACTGCTGTTTTGCGGGTGAAGTGGGGCTCACCGGGGAGGTGCGTCCGGTGCCCCGCACGGAGCAGCGCGTCGCGGAAGCGGCCAAGCTCGGGTTCGAGCGCATCTTCGTGGCCCAAGGGACCCAAGGAACTGGCAACGCAGGAGGCATTGAGACGGTTCCGGTGGCCCGTGTGGATGACGTGCTGGGCCATTTGTTCGGCTGATCGCCGAGTCCTGATCCGCGGGGATGGAGCAGGGGGGCTGCCGGATATCCGCCTCTGGCAGGTGCTGCGGATCGCCGTAATATTGCATGAACCCCAACCGCTCCCCCATGCGAACATTTATGTTGCTCGCGGCCCTGTGCACGGCCGTTTGGGACCTCTCCGCCCAAGTCTTGTTCCAGAACGTCTCCACGGTGGCAGGCTTGGACTACCAAGGCAGGTCGTTCGGCTCTTCTTGGGGGGACATCAACGGTGACGGGCATCTGGACCTATTCATGTCCTGCCACCAGAACAACGTCGCGGAAATGTTCAATCCGGGAGATACCATCCGGATCTTCCTGAACCTGGGGAACGGCCAGTTCGATGATGGAGCGTATTCGCTGGATGATGGAAACAGGTCGGATTTTCACGGGGGGGTGTTCTTCGACCGCGAGAACGACGGCGATCAGGACATGCTGTTGTTGACCGGGGGCACCAAGAAGAACGTGTTCCTGCTCAATGAAGGCACCACCGGGCTGATGGACCACGCGGAAGCCTTGAACATCGACCTGAACAAGAGCCGCGGCAGGCAGAGCACCCTGATGGACATCAACAACGACGGCTTCACCGACGTGCTGGTCAATAACGACATGGTGAACCATCCGTTGGGCCATGGAACGGTGTGGATGAAATACGACGCCGATTCGGGATACATTATGGCCACGGACGTGGGCCAAGTGGGGCCGCATAGTTGGGTGAGCTGCATTTCGGACCTCAACTTGGATGGCAAGAGCGACCTGATTGTTGTGAACTTCGACAGCTTGCGGCTTTTCAGTTTGGCCCAAACCGGTGTGTTCCAGCTGCAGAACAGGATCGACTATACCAATATCTCGGATATCAGTGTGGCCGACTTCAATGGCGACCTGCTTCCGGACATCTTCCTCACCCGCAGCCTGCCGCTGGCCACCGACATCCAGCAGTTCAACGATTCGGCCATCCACGCCTCGTGCAACATGGAATTGGGCGAGCCGCCTGCTGTGCTCAGTTTCAAGGCGGCATGCCCCGTTGAGGTATCGCTCATGACACTGAGCACCGAGAATTTCAACCTCAACATCGGCAACGATTCGACACAAGAGGTGTTGTCCATTCTGGGCCCTTTATCCTTCACACTGGACCCCGGTGACACCGCAGTTCATGGGTTCCCGGATATTGCCGGGCTCCCGGTGGGCATGAACTGCTCCTTCGGATACCAGTTGCCGGACAGCGTATGGCAGATCAATTTGACCAACACCGGCCCCGGCGAACGCTCCTTCATCCTGCAAGTGTTGTCCCATGGTGCGCCCGTCACGGAGTTCACTTCCACGGGCACACCCACACCCGGGGAGGAGTCCCGCAACAAGTTGCTGCTCAACCAAGGCAACTTCCAATTCACGGAATCAACCGACCCGGCCTTCACCTTGGACCAGTTTTCCATGAACGTGACCTCGGGTGATTTTGACAACGACATGGATATCGACCTGATCGTGGTGGAAACCGGACGCGCCATGAACCGCCCGAACCACTTGTACGAGAACATCGGGAACGACCACTTTGTGGTGCATGAGAACGGATGGGGGACCAAAGGCGATGTGGCCGGGATAGGCGATGCCGTGACCGCCGTGGATTTCAACAACGACGGGTTCCTGGACCTGTTCGTGACCAACGGGTCCACCTCTTTTTTCCTGGATAGTGCGGGCATTGACCTCTACGAGAACCAGGGCAACAGCAACCATTGGCTCACCCTGAAGCTTGAAGGCACCGCCTGCAACATGGACGGGATCGGGGCGCAGGCTTTTGTGCTTGCAGGGGGCGTAACACAAGTGGCGCAGATGACCGGCGGCATACACGCATCAAGCCAGGATGATACGCGACTGCATTTCGGCCTTGGGGTGAATACGGTAGCCGCCCAGGTGGTTGTGCGCTGGCCGAATGGAGCCGTGGATACGTTGTCCAATGTGCCAGCTGACCAGTTCTTGACCATTGTGGAAGGAGAGCATCCCCTGGTCACCGGGGTGGATGGCCCATCCCGGACTCAGACAGTGTCCAATGGCATCGACCTGGCCGAAGTGGACCACGTGGTCATCCATGATGCGCTGGGCAAGCGCGTGGGCCGTGTGGCCTTGTACGGTCGGGATGTGGGAACAGCAGACCTTCATGTGGGTCCCGGGCTGTACTTGCTTTCGTATATGAGCAGAGCAGGAAGCTTGATGGGCACCCGCAAGTTCGTCCAGCACTGATCGGGGGTGTGGCAGGATTTGCGCAGGAGTTTGCGTGAAGGGTGCTCTGAAGTACCTCGACGGATGGCACACATGCCAATGATGGGTGTGTGCCCGTAGCGTCGGCGCAAAGCGTCGAGGATGCCGGAGCGAGGTACTTCGTAAGGCCCTAAAGTGCCCCACCCTTGGGAAGGTGGCCGGCCACGTTCACCGTGCAGGGCTGCCAAAACCGTATGTTATGACCGGTATTGAACGGACTGGGCAGCCTGCTTCCGGTCCCGGATGTGTATTGGGCCTGGGATCCCCGTTCCCGACGGTCCGATCGTGGTACAGCTGTGCGCCGCCTTGCGGTTCGGCTTGAACCGGTGATGCTTCAACCAATCGCAACTGTGCCACACGCGGTAGTTGCCGCGGTGATATGCATCGCAGGCGGCTGGTAGAATGGGCCTTGAAAGGCCGGAAGGGGGCGTGCAGGTGGCCGACCAAGCGGGAGCCTTTCGGGCCCCCAGGAATCAGGCCGCTTGCCGGCCATGGCCGCCCTCACTTGAGCTTGAAGTCCACCGGGATGGTGAAGCGCACTTTTACCGGTTTGCCGTTCATTTTACCGGGACTCCATTTGGGCATGGACTTCACGGCGCGCACAGCTTCCTTGTCCAAGCCGGGGCTTATGCCCCTACGGACCTTCACATCGGAGATGTCGCCATCCTTTTCCACCACGAATTCCACGAAGACCTTGCCTTGGATGCCGGCGTCGAACTCCATGTCCGGGTACTTCGTATTGTTCTGCAAGTACTGATACATTTTGGCCATGCCACCGGGGAATTCAGGTTGTTCCTGCACGGCTGCCAGATCGAAGGCTTCTTCTTCCACGGGAGGTGGGGGCGGGGGCGGGGCGTCCAACTTTTCCCCTTCCTGCGTGGTGGTGCTGGCGGTGGTCTCGCTCAGGTCCTCCTGGGTAGGCGGCGGTTCTTCCACCGGGTCGTCGGAGGCTTCCACGGCCACGAACTGCACGGTCTCGATCTGGGGTTGGGGCGGGGGGATCACCTCGGGTGGCGGCGGTGGTTCCTCGGGCTTGTTCTCCTCGATGAAGTTGTCCAAGTTCACATCCACGATCTGCACCTTTTCGGCGGCTTCTTCTTCGGGCCCCAACTTGGAGAGGGCATAAGGTGTGCCTACCACCACCGCGAAGAGCACGAGGGCTCCCACCATGGCCAAGCCCAGGCGCCGCGTGTAATCCGTCCGCAGTTCATAGGCGCCGTAAGCCTTGTTCCGGTTGGCGAAGATCAACTCGTTGCGGGTGCCCTGCAACAGGTTCATCCATGACGTGTCAAAGGTGAGCAGCACGCTCAGCAGCACCAGTATGGCAACGAGGATCACGTAGGCCGTCATGGTCAGAATTTGAGTTTCTCGGCGTCCAACATGATGCGCTCGTCCGGCTTGATCGTGTCCTGCACGGCATACTTGCCGATGCCGCTGATGTCCATTTCGTCCACCATGTCGATCATGTTGCGGTACTTGGCATCCACGTCGGGCTTGATGATCACGAACAGGGCCTCGGGCCGTTTCTCGATGTTGTTGCGCAGCGTGTCGTAGGCCACCTGGTCGATCTCGTCCGCATTGTAGCGGCGCTTGAGTTCCTGCACTTGTTCAAAGGTGGACCGGTTTTCCTCCGCGAGCAACTGGGTGATCTTGCTGAAGTCCGTGCGGCTCAACTGCGTTTCACCGGGTTTGAAAGCGTCGCGGTAGTAGAGGATCTGGTCGTCCTTGGTCAAGAACACGGTGAGGGCGTTGTTCACTTTGTCCAAGGCCTTCTCCTTTTGGTCTTCCTGCGGCACCGGGAAGGTGAGCTGCAGGGTGGAGGGCTTGTACATGGTGGTGGTGAGGATGAAGAAGGTGAGCAGCAGGAATGCCAAGTCCACCATCGGGGTCATGTCGATGTGGGTGCTTCCCTTCTTGGCACGCTTCTTCTGGTGCCGTCCTCCTCCGCCGCTATCTGCTTGTTGTACTTCTGCCATGGTTACTGATCAGTCCTACTGATGGTTGCGACCTGGTTCCACCATACTGTACACCCAGCGGATCATTTGGTTGAAGGTGTTGCCGCCATCCGGCTTTCCTCCAAGTTGGTGATCATCTTGAAGCGGTTGATCTTCACGGTGGGGCTTTGGAAGATCTTGATCACCTTGTTGACCACCGCATAGTCCGTGTTGCCATCACCCTTCAATGCCACAATGGGGTTTTTGCCGTCGGCCCCGCTGCTGAATATCAGCTGGGTGACGCGGATCCAGTCCAACAACTGGTTGTTGGTGCTGTCAATGGGTATGCCTTGGGACCGTTGGTCGATCTGCCTCCTTTCGCCAGCGGATTCCAACGTGAGGTAGCCGGGCAACTGTTGCACGGGAATGCCGATCGCCCCGAGGTTCACGAAGCGTTGCTCCTGTTCAGGGGTGAAAGCCACCTTGTAACGGCTGCCCATCTCCTTGATCACCTCGCGGCGCACCTTCTTGTCGGTGAAATCCCAGTACACGCGCCCTGCACTGTCCACCACCACGGTCATCAGGTTTTCCGTGGGAATGGCCGATTGGCTGCGGCTGCTGGGGATGTCCACCACCACGGCTTCTTCCGGCCGGAACTGGGCCGTGAGCATGAAGAAGGTGACCAACAGGAAGCCCAAGTCCACCAGCGGGGTCATGTCCATCGCCGGGCTGGAACGGGGCATCTTGAGCTTGGACATGCTTGGATCGCTTGTTTCGGGTTCCTTCCGTGGGAATTGTTGGGCGCTTACTTGCGGTTGGCCAAGGTTTGGCTCACGCTGAATCCGGCCTCATCAATGCCGTGGGTGATGCCGTCGATCTTGGTGCCGAAGTAGTTGAACATGATGATGGCGATCGCGGAACCGGCCACACCCAGTGCCGTGTTGATCAGTGCTTCGGAGATACCGGTGGAAAGCGCCGTAGCGTCAGGGGCGCCGGCGGTGGCCATGGCGCTGAACGCACGGATCATGCCCAGCACGGTGCCGATCAGTCCGAAAAGGGTGCTCACACTGGCGCAGGTGGAAATGATCACCAGGTTCTTGCTCAGCATGGGCAGTTCCAGGGCGGTGGCCTCCTCGATCTCCTGCTTCACGGTGTTGATGCGGGTTTCCTTGTCCAGCGTGTTGTCGTTGAGCACGGTCTGGTATTTCACCAGGCCGCTGCGCATCACGTTGGCCACGCTGCCCTGTTGCGCATCGCACACGGTCATGGCCTCGTCGATCCGGTCCGAGGCCAACAACTGGCGCACGTTGTGCAGGAACTCATCCACCCGGCCCTTGCCGGTGGCGCGTCGCAGGGTAATGAAACGTTCGATGGAGAAGATGATCACCAGCAGCAGTACGGTGGTAAGGATGGGCACAATGAAACCACCCTTGTGGATCAGGCCGAACGTATGCGCCGGGTTCTCGGCCACCGGGTGGCCGTGTACCGGGTCGCCACCTTCAAAGTTGGCGGGATCGCCCAGCACGAACATGTAGAAGAGGATGCTGGCAGCGAGGGCCATGGGAAAGGCCAAGGCCACGAACAGGCTGGACAACTTTCCGGATTTACTTGCGCTCATGAATGAAGGGTTTCGTGTTTGACTTCGGCTCGTTGGCTAATTCACGGATCGGTCAGGGGGTGATTGAGGTTCGGCCCCGGGGGGCACAAACATAGGAAGATCATCTTTTCAACAACCCGGGTGGGAGAACATTCTGGGGCGGCTTGGGCATGGCGCTGCGCTTGCTCTGCAAACGGGCGGGGCGGGTGGATCCTTGCTGTTGCCTGCTGACCGGCAGGAAACGGTGCCGTCCGGCAAGGCAACGGTGGTTTCGGACCAAGGTGCGCATGGAGGCAGGTGCGATCCAGATGGGCCCGCTGGGCAACAGGAATTCAACATCCCGGAAAAATGTATATGGAAGAAAATTACATGTAAAATACATTTGCACCATTCAAGCAAACCTGGATGAGCAATCCAACGACCGCCAAAACCCAAGTACTGCACCGGGCCGGCAGCTGCGGGCATGCCGATCACGGCTGGCTGGATGCGCGGCATTCGTTCAGCTTCGCCCGTTGGTACCACCCGGACCGCGTGCATTTCGGCGCATTGCGGGTATTGAATGAGGATACCATAGCCCGGGGCAAGGGCTTCGGCATCCTTGTGCACGACAATATGGAGGTCATCACCTTGATGACTGAAGGTGCGTTGGAGCACAAGGACAGCATGGGCGACCATGGCATCATCCGGGCGGGGGAGGTTCAGGTGATGAGCGCAGGTACCGGCGTTCAGCACAGTGAGTTCAACTCCCGCCCCACCACCGTAGCCGATTGTTCCGGATCATTCCGCGGCAGCGTTGTGCGGCGCCGCGTTACCAGCAGATTGCTCCCGACCCCGAAGAACGGCGCAATGCGTTCCAACAGATCGTTTCCCCGGACCCACATGATGCCGGCACGTGGATCGGTCAGGACGCCTGGTCGCATCTGGGCCGGTTTGATGGCGGCCACCCCGAGCAGTGCACCATTCGGCGGGAGGGAAACGGGCTCCATGCATGGTCCTTTCGGGCAACGCGATCATCGATGGAGCACTCCGGTCCCCAAGGGATGCAATGGGGATCAACGGAACAGAACAAGTGGACATACGGAGCGGTCCGGGCGGAGCGGAGCTGCTCCTGATCGACATCCCGATGCAATTCGAACATGGAAGAACGACCAACAGCCAAACAAATGAACAGCGTAACAACCACCACCAGCGTGAAATGGTCCATCGATCCCGCCCATAGCGAGATCCAATTCAAGGTGAAGCACATGATGATCAGCACGGTCACGGGGAGCTTCGGCAAATTCACGGCGGACATTGAGGCGGACAGCGACGATCTGAGCCAGGCCCAAATCCATTTCCAAGCGGAGGTGGACAGCATCTCGACGGGCAACACCAACCGGGACAACCACCTGAAGAGCGCGGAATTCTTCAGTGGCGGGGAACACCCCCGGATCACCTTCGTCTCCACCGGCAGCAAGGCCGTGGACGGTGATGGCAGTTGGACGCTGTACGGCGACCTCACCATGAACGGCACCACCAGACCGGTGACACTGGACGTGGAATGGGGTGGTGTGGTGAAGGACCCGTACGGCAACACCAAGGCCGGGGTGAGCATTCATGGAAGGATCAACCGCAAGGATTGGGGCATCAACTGGAACACGGCCATGGAGGCGGGCGGCTTGATGGTGAGTGACGAAGTGCGCATAGCCTGTGAAGTGCAGTTGGTGAAGCAGGGCTGACCCATCAGCCCTGTGGTGAAAGGAAGGCCCGGTGTATCCGGGCCTTCTTGTTCCACCGGCCGGCATGCCGATGCGCGCTCACGCTTGCAGCATGGCCTGGTCCGGACCCAACCGCGGTCACGGCTGGATGAATCCTGCGGCTGGCTGCACCTCTACCTTCGCGGTGCCCCATGCCACAACCCCTCGACGTCCGCGAAAAAGTAAAGCT
Source organism: Flavobacteriales bacterium (assembly GCA_018057455.1). Classification (GTDB taxonomy): domain Bacteria; phylum Bacteroidota; class Bacteroidia; order Flavobacteriales_F; family PHOS-HE28; genus PHOS-HE28. The sequence continues at coordinate 55,152 of JAGPDT010000015.1, forward strand.
CCTCCCGCACAAGCCCGGGGTGTACCAGTTCTTCGACAGCGAGGGGAAGATCCTCTACGTGGGCAAGGCCACCAGCCTGCGCAGCCGTGTGGGCAGCTACTTCGCCAAGGACCATCCCGACGGCAAGACGCGCATCCTCGTGCGCAAGATCGTTGACCTGCGCACCATCATCACGGAAACGCCCTACGATGCCCTGTTGCTGGAAAATTCGCTGATCAAGGAATACCAGCCGCGCTACAACATCCTGCTGCGCGACGACAAGAGCTACCCGTGGATCCGCATCCGCAACGAGCACTTCCCGCGGATCGAAGGCATGCGCAACCCCGTGGAAGACGGCTCGGAATACATCGGGCCCTTCGCCAGCGTGCGCGCCATGCGCACCGTGCTGAAGCTCGTGCATCAGTTGTACAAGCTGCGCACCTGCAACTACGACCTCAGCCCGGAGAACATCGCCAAGGGCAAGTACAAGCGCTGCTTGGAATGGCACCTCGGCAACTGCCGCGGACCGTGCGAGGCGTTGCAGAGCGAGGAGGATTACAACGCCAACGTGGCCTTGGCAAGGCAGGTGGTGAAGGGCCGCATCGGCGGGGTGGTGAAACTGCTGAAGGAACAGATGCAGGCGCATGCCGAGAAGCTGGAGTTTGAAGACGCCGAAGAGATGCGCCAGCAGCTCGTTCTGCTGGAAGGCTATCAAGCGCGCAGCACCGTGGTCAGCGCGTCCATCGGCGATGTGGACGTCTTCGCCCTGGCGCGCAACTCCACCAGCACCTTCGTGAACTACATGCGCGTGATCGACGGGGCCATCGTGCATGGCATCACCGTGGAAATGAAGCGGCGCCTGGACGAGCCCGACGACGAGGTGCTCCAGTACGCCATCGCCGAGCTGCGTCAGCGCTTCCGCAGCAATGCGCCCGAGGCCATCGTGCCCATGGAGCCGGGGATCGCAATGCCCGACCTCAGCTTCACCGTGCCGCAGCGGGGCGATAAGAAGCACCTGCTGGAAATGGGCGAACGCAACGCGCAGTACTTCATGCTGGAAAAGCAGAAGCAGGAATCGCTGACGGACCCCGAGGCCTCCACCGACCGTATCCTTGAGCAGATGAAGCAGGACCTGCGCCTGAGCGAACTGCCGCGCCACATCGAGTGCTTCGACAACAGCAACACCCAGGGCACCGACCCGGTGAGCGCCTGCGTGGTGTTCAAGGATGCCAAGCCCAGCAAGAAGGACTACCGCCACTTCAACATCCGCACGGTGGAAGGTCCCGACGATTTTGCCAGCATGGAAGAGGCCGTGGAACGCCGCTATGCCCGGCTGATCACCGAGGGCGAGCCGCTGCCGCAATTGGTGGTGATCGACGGCGGCAAGGGCCAGCTGCATGCCGCCCTGAACGTCTTCGACCGCCTGGGCCTGCGCGGCAAGGTGGCCCTGTTGGGCATCGCCAAGCGCCTGGAGGAACTTTACTTCCCCGAAGATCCCGCACCGCTGCACATTGACAAGCGCAGCACCACCCTGCGCGTGATCCAGCAAATGCGCGACGAGGCCCACCGCTTCGGCATCACGCACCACCGCGGCCGCCGCAGCAAGCGCATCGTGAAGACCGGCTTGGAGGAGATCGCGGGCATCGGCCCGGCCACCGCGCAGAAGTTGCTCACGCGCTTCGGCTCGGTAAAGGGCATCCGCGAGGCGACGACTGAAGACGTGATCGCGGAGATCGGCGCGAAGAAGGCGGGGGTGGTGTTGAGGGGTTTGGAAGCAACTCCCGTTCCTCCAGCGGAGAACGGTAGCTGATCAATCCCCGAACCGCACCACCTGCTTCAACCGTTTCTGCCCGTCCGCATTCACGTACGGTTCCTTTACCTTGATGTAGTCGGGTGCCAGCATGCGCTGTAAGTACAGGCTCAATACGGCAAGCACACCGAACAGCAGGATCACCGGCAGCACCATGCCATCACTGGAGCCGGGCTGGTCATTGTCATGCAGGATATCCATGAAGGCCAACAGGCCCGCAAGGCTGTGCGCCTGTCTCCAATATTTCGCCACGGCAAGGAGAGCAATGGCATAGCCGATTCCTAATGCGGAGTTGAACACTACACTGGACCAGCCTTCCCCCAAAACTGCAGACGCCACAATCCCCGCCTTCCACGCAATGGCCAACGCCAACAAAAACAGCAACACCAACTGTGCAGTCCGGTACTCCGCCCGCCGTTCCAACGTGGGGACATAGCGCACCAAGTCCGCCAGTTGCTCATCCGCCGCGTTGCCCGGGCCGTGCAGCTCATCGTACACCTGCTGCGGGCTGGCACCTGCTTCAATTTTGCTACGGATCAATTTGCGCTGTTCGCTGGTGGCCATGGTGGTGGGTTGGAGGCGAAAGGTATACGCCGGCAGTGCTATCCCCTCCAGCGGTCAGGCCAGCTTCAGGCCCTTGATGCCCTTGAAATGCTTCTTGTTCAGCGTAAGCAATGCACAGCCGTGGGCCATGGCCGTTGATGGGATCAGTTGATCCGCAAAATGGACCTTCAGCTCACGGGCCTCATGCGCTAAAATGCTCCTGCAGTGTTCGGAGACCTCCATCGTAAACGGCAGCACATGGAACTGCGTGGTCAATTCCCGGTGCGTGGTATCATACTCTTGCTTGTTCCGGGTTCCGGCGAGTACCTCGGCCACCACTACATCGCAAAGAACCACCTGGAGGCCACCCACTGATTCCAATGCGGCGATGGCCTTGGGTTCCTTCCTGATCCGGCCGATCAGAATGTTGGTGTCGATCAGGACCGCTTCCATGCACGCTCGCGTAATTCTTCCGCACTGATGGGGTTGTCCTTCCAGATCTCGCTCAGCTTGGCGAACGGGTCCTTCTCCTTGGCTGCTTCCCGCTCGATCAGCTCCACCACCAGCGCGCTGATGCTCTTGCCACGCCGTTGACTGAGGCGGCGTGCCGTGCGCTTGAATTTAAGCGGCACCGACAGGGTGAGCTTGGTCGTCATGGGATACGTAATGTTTCACGAAGATACGTGATTCAGGGCAATGCAGACTACTTTCAACCCCCGGCCCTTGTTCCCGCATGTCGCGTATATCCGTTCTGCTTCCCTTTCATAATGCAGCCATTCATTTGGATGCCGCCATCGCCAGCATCGCCGCGCAAACCTTCTCCGCTTGGGAGCTCCTGCTGATCGACAATGCCTCTTCCGACGAAAGCAATGCGATCGCACACCGCTGGGCCAAGCAGGATGAACGCATCCGGGTGATCACCGAGCCCGCCGTTGGCATTGCACACGCGCTGAACACCGGACTGCGGCATGCGCAAGGCCGCTACATCGCCCGCATGGATGCCGATGACATCAGCCATCCGCAACGCTTGGCTAAGCAGATCGAATACTTGGAAGCACATCCGGAGATCGGCGTGCTGGGCACCCGCACCACCTTCGCTACTTCCGTGAAAAAAAGCAGTGGCATGCTGTGGTTTGTCCAGTGGCAGAACGCGATCCTTTCACCGCAGGAGCACTACGTGAAACGATTTGTGGATGCACCGCTCGCCCATCCCACGGTGCTGTTCCGCCGCGAATTGGTGGAACGGCACGGCAACTACAACACCGGACCCCTGCCGGAAGACCACGAACTCTGGCTGGTCTGGATGGATGCCGGGGTGCGGTTCGCAAAACTGCCCGAGGAACTGCTCACGTGGAACGACCATGCACAACGGCTTAGTCGTACCCACGCCAACTACAGTGTGGATGCCTTCTTCAGTACCAAGGTGAAATGGCTGGCGAAGTGGTTGAAACGCAAGCTGGACGGCAGGCCGCTCATCATCGCGGGCACCAGCAACATCTGCCGGCAGCGGGCGCGTATGCTGGAGGCCGAAGGGCTGGCCATCGCGGCCTTTACGGACGTGAAACCACGGACGATCACCGGCTATGCATTCATCCCGCACGATGCGTTGCCTCCTCACGGTGAAGCCTTCATCGTCTCCTTCATCTCGCAGCGCGGCACCGGCGACCGCATCGCGGATTTCCTTGCTGGACGCGGCTTGGTGGAAGGGCAGGATTTTGTGTTGGCGGCTTGATCAGTTCCATCAAGGTCTCGCGCAGCGGACCTTGATGCCATATTCGTCAGCACGCGCTCGCTTTTTGCCGAGTGCGCCTGCGTGCCGAAGGCATGTTCGGTCATAGGGCCTCTGGCCCGCCTAGGCTTGTTGCCCAACTTCCTACCTTCACCCAATGCCATTCGTCACCGATAATTCCACCGTTTCCTTGGCGCGCATCAACGCCCTCCGCACGCATTTCCACAGTGGTGCCACCCGCCCCTACGCCGCCCGCCGCAACGCGCTGAAAGCACTCAAACACGCACTGCAAGCGCACGAGGAAGCACTCCTCGCCGCCATGCACGCGGATATGAAAAAGCCGCGCTTCGAGGCCTACATGGCAGACATTGGCTTGGTCCACTCCGAAATCAATCACGCCGTGCGCAACCTACGGGAATGGATGCGCCCGGAGCGCGTACACACCCCGCTGTCCCTGTGGCCCGCGAGCAGCAGCATTCACCCGCAGCCGTTGGGCGTAGTGCTCATCATCGCCCCGTGGAACTACCCCGCCTTGCTGGTGTTGTCGCCCTTGGTGGGGGCCATCGCCGCGGGCAACTGCGCCGTGGTAAAGCCCAGCGAGGAAACCCCGCACACGGCAGCGGTGCTGGAGAAGATCATCACCGCAGCCTTCCATTCGGAGCATGTGCAGGTGGTGCAAGGCCGGGGGGGCGCCGTAATTCCGCCCCTGATGGAAGCCTTCCGCTTCGACCACCTTTTCTTCACCGGCAGCGCCGCCGTGGGCCGCAAGCTCATGGCCATGGCCGCGCCGCAATTGGTTCCCGCCACGTTGGAGCTTGGCGGCAAAAGCCCTGCCATCGTGGACCGCAGCGCGGACATCCACCTCGCCGCCAAACGCATCGCCTGGAGCAAGTTTCTCAACGCCGGGCAAACCTGCATCGCCACCGACTACGCGCTGGTGCATGCGGATGTGATGGAATCCTTCTTGACAGCATTTACCGCGCACACGGAACGCTTCTTCGGCAAGGACCCGCAGCGCTCACCGGATTTTGCCCGCATGGTGACTGACAAGCATTTCCAGCGTGTGCAGCGATACCTCTCTAACGGGCGCGTGGAATTCGGCGGGCAGTTGGATGAAACGGAACGCTACATCGCGCCCACACTGCTAACCGAGGTTCCACTGGACAGCCCTGTGATGCAAGAGGAGATCTTCGGGCCGGTGCTGCCGGTGATCCCATGGACGGCGCCGGAGGAAGCACTAGCGGTGATCGCGCGGAACCCCATGCCATTGGCCTGCTACACCTTCTCCAAGCGGAAGGAAACGCAGCGCTTGTTCATGATGAACGTGGCTTTCGGCGCGGGTTGCATCAACCACTGCATGTTGCACTTCGGCAACCCGCAACTGACCTTCGGCGGCGTGGGCACCAGCGGCATGGGGCGCTACCACGGCAAGCGCAGCTTCGAGTTGTTCTCGCACCATAAAGGCGTGGTAACCGCAGGAGCGTTGCCGGAGCCGGGCATTCAATACCCGCCCTATTCCACGTGGAAAGAGAAGGTGTTGAGGTGGGTGATGGGATGAGCCGTGCGGTTGGTGTTGCGTGAGAGGCAAGCGCCAACCGGGATGAGCAATACGTTTGGCAACCCTCCTTCAAGGCCCGAACTTCCTGCTCGGTTTGCGGCTGGTGTGGCGCACTTGATAAATATAGACCGTATCCTCTTCCACTTCAACCACCACACGGTAAGGCAACTTCCGGAGCATGACGTGCCGATAATGCCCCTTCCGCTTTTGATACGCCGGGTACGACCCCAAGTCCTCTAAACAATCGTTGAACGCCTCTATAAACCGGAGCGCCCGTTCAGGGTCCAACTCGTATTGATAGGACCGGATGGCTTCTACTTCTTCCTGCGCTTCCGATTGCACCACCACGCTACGCCGCTTCATCCCTGGACTGCGATGCACGAAGCCTGCGGATGGACTCTTCGGCGGATAAGCCCTTGCTTACACCATTCAACCTGCTCACCCTTCGACGGTCCAACTCAGCGATCTCCTCTTCCGTGAAATCCACTGCCTCCTCCGCAGCCGCTTCCTTCTCGATCACCTTCGCCACGCGCTGTAAAGCCGCTTCATCCCAAATGGACAACAAGCGTTGCACCAGGGCCAGTTTCTTCAGGGCGATGTCCATGGCGGAAGGTTTGGTGATGTAAAGGTAATGAGTTGGTGTTCGCTTGCGGAAACTGCAGATCATCGCTGGTTCTCCGCGGTTA
>JAGPDT010000016.1:0-4078 GCA_018057455.1 Flavobacteriales bacterium
GTTGCCCGCTGGCCTTCCATGCCGCAACATGGGCCAACATCTCCGTCTTCCGTTCAACGCGTGTCATGGCCGCAAACCACGGCATGCGAGCTGAACCTCACAAGATGTGGTTGGCCGGAGGCTTACCCATCAACGTCTCTCGCAGTGGACGTTGATGCCCTCTGTCCTCAGGATCCCCTTCGGGAGATCGCTGAGGGAGCTAACCCCATCAACGCCTCACGTAGTGGACGTTGGTGCCCTCTGTCCTCAACTGAGCGAGTTTCTGAAATTACCCGAGCACCGCCAACCGCTCCTCGATCGCCTTGATCTTCGCTTCGGCATCCGCCTTTTTCTTGCGCTCGTTCTCCAGCACTTGGGGTGGCGCACCGCTGACGAAGCGCTCGTTGCTGAGTTTTTTGTCCACGCTGGCGAGAAAGCCCTTGGCATACTTCAGCTCTTCCTCGGCTTTCTTGCGCTCGGCCTCGCTGTCCACATTGTCGCCCAGATCGGCGGCGTATTCCGTGGTGCCTATGAGGAAGCTGATGGAACCGGATCCGGGCGCGGCAACCGTGTCGATCGCGGAAACGTTCGCCAATTTCCCAACGAGCGCTTGTGTTGCAGCTCCCAACGGGGACGTGCCTTTCACCTGCAAGGCCAGTGCTTCCTTCGGGCTCATGCTGCGCTCATTGCGCGTGTTCCGCACGGCCGTCACGAGGTCGAAGGCGTGTTGCATCTCGGCTTCGTGCTTCGCGTCTCCTTCGCCGCTCTTCGGCCATGTGGCGATGATCAACGCGTCCTGTGGGTCTTTGCGTTCACGCAGGTGGCTCCAAAGTTCTTCGGTCAGGAAGGGCATGAAGGGATGGAGCAGCTTCATCACATCCTCGAACAGCGCGATGCTGGCCTTGTAGGTGGTACGATCGATTGGTGCCGCTACGCCATCAATAAACGCAGGTTTGATGCTTTCCAAATACCAACTGCACAGGTCGTCCCAGATTAGTTTGTAGGTGGCCATCAACGCCTCGCTGATGCGGAACTGGGCGTAGAGTCCGTCGATCTCGGTGGTAGCGCGGGAAATGCGGGAGCGCATCCACGCACAGGCGGCTTCGCTGCTCGCAGGCTGCGGAATATCGGTTACCGTAAAGCCCTTCACGAGGCGGAAGGCGTTCCAGATCTTGTTGCTGAAGTTCCGGCCTTGTTCGCACAGGCTTTCATCGAAGGGCAGGTCGTTGCCGGCGGGGGAGGTGAGGAGCATGCCCACGCGCACGCCGTCAGCGCCGAATTTTTCGATCAGCTCGATCGGGTCCGGGCTGTTGCCCAAGCTCTTGCTCATCTTCCGGCCCTGCTTGTCGCGCACGATGCCGGTGAGGTAGACGTTCTTGAAAGGCACTTCATTCCGGTACTCCAGCCCGGCCATGATCATCCGTGCCACCCAGAAGAAGAGGATCTCCGGTGCGGTGACGAGGTCGTTCGTGGGATAGTAGTACTTGATGTCCGCGTTGTCCGGGTCCTTGAATCCGTCGAACACGCTGATCGGCCACAGCCAACTGCTGAACCAGGTGTCCATCACATCCTCGTCCTGCCGGATGTTCTTGGTGGACTGCCCTGCGGCAGTGAATTGCGCGGTGGCCTCGGCCTCGGTCTTGCACACGGCGACGTCGCCGGTCTCGTTGTACCACGCCGGTATCTGTTGGCCCCACCAGAGTTGGCGGCTGATGCACCAGTCGCGCACGTTCTCCATCCAGTGGCGATAGGTATTGGTGAATTTCTGCGGATGCAGTTTCACCTCGCCGCTCATCACCACGTCCAGCGCGGGCTTCGCCATCTCGCCCATCTTCACGAACCACTGGAGCGAAAGGCGCGGCTCGATCACGGCATCCGTGCGTTCGCTGACGCCGATCTTGTTCACGATGTCCTCCACCTTCACCACGTGGCCGGCTTCTTCCAGCATCTTGGTGATCTTCTTCCGCGCGATGAAGCGGTCCTCGCCCACGCAGAATTTTGCGGCTGCGCTCATGGTGCCGTTGGGCTCCAAGGTGTCGATCACCGCCAGCTTGTGGCGCTTACCGATCTCATGGTCATTGGTGTCGTGCGCAGGAGTCACCTTCAACGCGCCGGTACCGAATTCGCGGTCCACGTATTCGTCGAAGATCACGGGCACCGCGCGCTCCACCAAGGGCACGATCACCTTCCTGCCCATCAAGTGCGCATAGCGTGGATCGTCCGGATGCACCGCCACGGCCGTATCACCGGGGATGGTCTCCGGGCGGGTGGTGGCGATGGTGATCCACTCATCATCATCCTCGTCAAGGCTGGGGGAAATGGCCTCCACTTTATAACGGACATGGATCAACTTCGAGTTGACCTCTTTGTGCATCACCTCTTCGTCGCTCACAGCGGTGAGGGCCACGGGGTCCCAGTTCACCATGCGGTAGTCGCGGTACACCAGTCCTTTCTTGTGCAGGTCGATGAAGACGTCGATCACCGCCTCGCTCAGCGCGGGTTCCATGGTGAAGCGCGTGCGCTCCCAATCGCAGCTGGCACCGAGTTTCTTCAGTTGCTCCAAGATCACCCCGCCGTACTTCTCTTTCCAAGCGAAGGCATGTTCCAGGAATTTCTCCCGGCCGATGGCGCTCTTCTTGATCCCTTGTTCGGCGAGCAACCGTACCACCTTGGCTTCCGTGGCGATGCTCGCATGGTCCGTTCCCGGTACCCAGCAGGCGTTCTTGCCCTGCATCCGTGCGCGGCGCACCAGCACATCCTGGATCGTATTGTTCAGCATGTGCCCCATGTGCAACACGCCGGTGACGTTGGGCGGGGGGATCACCACGGTGTAGGGCTCGCGTTCGTCGGGCACGCTGTGGAAGTAGCCTTTCTCCAGCCAGTGCGGGTACCACTTTTCTTCTACGGCTTTCGCCTCGTAGCGCTTGGGGAGTTCCATCTTTTCCATAGGGGCCGCGAAGGTACCGGAGGTTCTTGGAAGTCCTGTGCCGGGAGTCGTGAGTCAATGAGTCGTGAGCCTTTATGTCGTCGACTCCGGACTCAAAGACTCACGACTCATTGACTCCGGACTCAAAGGCTCTCGACTCAAGACTCCCGACTCAAGACTCCCGACTCAAAGGCTCCTGACTCAAGACTCCCGACTCAAAGGCTCCCGACTCAAGACTCCCGACTCAAAGGCTCCCGACTCAAGACTCCCGACTCAAAGGCTCCCGACTCAAGACTCCCGACTCAAGACTCCCGACTCAAAGGCTCCCGACTCAAGACTCCCGACTCAAAGGCTCCCGACTCAAGACTCCCGACTCAAAGGCTCCCGACTCAAGACTTCCGACTCAAAGGCTCCCGACTCAAAGACTCCCGACTCAAGACTCCCGACTCAAAGACTCCTGACTCAAGACTCCCGACTCAAAGGCTCCCGACTCAAGACTCCCGACTCAAAGGCTCCCGACTCAAGACTCCCGACTCAAAGGCTCCCGACTCAAGACTCCCGACTCAAAGGCTCCCGACTCAAAGGCTCCCGACTCAAGACTCCCGACTCAAAGGCTCCTGACTCAAGACTCCCGACTCAAAGACCTCCTGTTCCTACATAAACTTCTTCGGGTCCTTGGCCATGGTATGCAGTAGCCGAGCAACCTCTTCGGCAATGTTGTAGGTTTCGTTGTAAATGGCCTCGTCGATGTACCCACAGGCTTTGGCGAACTCGAGCCAAGTCTGTGTTTCACCCAGTTCTGTTTCGCAATCGTTGAGCTTTGCCTCGAAATACTTCTGGGTCCGCCTGCGGCGATAAGCTTCCGTGAGATTCACTACCACAGAGCGAGAACTACGGCGTATCTGGTCGGTCATACTGTATCTCTCCTCCACCGGGAATTTCATGGTGATCTCAAAGATCCTCATCGCCAGTGCAAAGCCTTTTTTGTATGCAAACAAATTCTGCACATTTCCCATTGTTGTTTGGTTTTTGAACGAACCTAATAAAATCGGGGATATTGAGCTCTCGCCAATCCTAAAAACTTAGAATACACCGCCTCGTATCAATCCAGTCTCCAGACACCCGGCTTCAGACTCAAAGACTCCAGACTCCAGACTCAAAGACTCCAGACTC
>JAGPDT010000016.1:4178-58843 GCA_018057455.1 Flavobacteriales bacterium
AGACTCAAAGACTCCAGACACCCGGCTCCAGACTCAAAGACTCAAAAGGCTTCCAACAAAACCTCTCCGGTCAAACCATCACCCTCGCCACCAGTTCCCGCAGCAGATCACCATCGTCCGCGCTGGTATTGTCCACGCCCTTGCTGCGCAGGTCCAGTTCCCTGAGCAGGTGGTGCACCTGTTGCAACTTGGCCGGCGGGTACAGGCGTGCGGCTTGGGCATAGTCCTTCACGAAGAACGGCGGGATCTTCATGGCAGCTGCCAGTTCGGCCTGCGACTTGCCGGCGTTGGCATGCACCACGCTGAGCTTGGCGAAGTAGGAGCTGAGCAGGCCCACGGTAAGCACCAACGGGGAGTTCTTGTCCGAGGCCAGGAACTGGGCGATACGCTGCGCCTTGGGATGGTCGCCGTTGCCCATGGCCTTCTGCAGTTCGAATACGTTGAAGTCCTTGCTGATGCCCACGTTGCGCTGGATCAGTTCGGTGGTGATGGCGCCGCCCGGGTCGGTTACGATGCAGAGCTTCTCTACCTCGTTGGTGAGCTTGCCCAGGTCGCTGCCCAGGTGGTCCGCCAGCAGTTTGGATTCCACCGGCCCGATGCGCCGCTTATGGGAGCTTACGTACAGTTGGATCCACTCGGGCAGCTGTTCGTCCTTGAGCTTTTCGCTGGTGAAGACCACCTGTTTCTTGGCGAGGTCCTTCAGCCAGGCCTTCCGCCCGTCGGCCTTTTTATGCTTGAAGCAGATCACCAGCACCGTGGTGGGCGTGGGCTTGTTGAAGTAGGGAATGAGCTTTTCGAAGGCGTCGATCCGCCAGGTTTGCGCCTCGCGCAGCACCACCATCTGCCGTTCGGCCATCATGGGGTAGCGCAGGCAGGCGTCCACCAAGGCCTCGGGTTCGGTATCCTTGCCGTAGACCACGGTGAGGTTGAAGTCGCGCTCGTGTTCCTGCAGGCCGAAGCGCTCGATCTCATCGGCGATGCGGTCGATGAAAAAGGCTTCTTCACCATGGAGGAAGTAGACCGCCTTGAAGGTGCCGTTGGCCAGGTCGCGCCGGAGCTTCCGGAAGTCGTCCGTGGTGCTCATTCAAAGCGCAGGTGTTTCACCGAACGCCCCTCGTTGATGATGTCGCGCAGCGAGGCGATGCCCACCTTCACGTGGTTCTCGGCAAAGCGGCCGGTCACTTTCCTGTCGCTCTCGCCGGTCTTCACGCCTTCGGGGATCATGGGCTGGTCGCTCACCAGCAGCAACGCGCCGGTGGGGATCTCATTGTGGAAACCGGTGATGAAGACGGTGGCCGTTTCCATGTCCACGGCCATGCACCGGTCGCGGCGCAGCCGGTCCTTGAACTCCTCATCGTGCTCCCACACCCGGCGGTTGGTGGTGTACACCGTGCCGCTCCAATAGTCCAGCTCCATGTCCCGGATCACGCCGCTTACCGCCCGATGGATCATGAAGCTGGGCAACGCGGGCACTTCCGGCGGAAAGTAGTCGTTGCTGGTGCCTTCCCCGCGGATGGCCGCAATGGGCAGGATCAGGTCGCCCAGCTGGTTCTTGCGTTTCAACCCCCCGCATTTGCCCAGGAACAATACCGCCTTGGGCGTAATGGCGCTGAGCAGGTCCATCACCGTGGCGGCCGAGGGGCTGCCCATGCCGAAGTTGATCATCACCATGTCCTCCGCAATGGCCACTTGCATGGGCTTGCCCTGGCCGTGCAGCGTGGCGCCGGTCTGGGCCGCGAACAGGTCCAGGTAGTTGTCGAAGTTGGTGAGCAGCACGTATGGCTTGAAATCGGCCAAGGCCACTCCCGTGTAGCGGGGCAGCCAATTCTTCACGATGTCTTCCTTGGTGTGCACTTTTGTTCGTTCTTAGGGGTGGATGCAAGCGTTGAACCTGCCGGACCACGGTGTCAAAACTAAACAAGGCCCCGATGGGGACCGGATCTTTGATCCCGTGCGGCGTACCTGGGTGGCGCTAACCCCGGAGGAATGGGTGCGCCAGCATGTGCTCAACTTCCTGGTGCACGACCGCGGCTGCCCCTTGTCCTTGGTGGCCGTTGAGCGCAAGCTGGTGCTCAACCGCATGCCCCGCCGGTTGGACATCCTGGTGCATGACCGCAGGGGGCGCCCCCTGCTGCTGGTGGAGTGCAAGGCCCCCGGCGTGAAGGTGGACCAACGCACCTTTGAACAGGCCGCGCGCTACAACACCGTTTTCAAAGTGCCTTTCTTACTGGTGACCAATGGCCTGGTGCACTACATCTGCCGGGTGGACCATGGCAACGGCCTCATCGAATTCCTGCCGGCACTGCCGCACTACCCGCAGTTGTGCGAGGCCCTGCCCGCCTAATTTCGCGGACATGAGACACTTGTTGCCCCTTCTGTTGGCCCTGTCCGCGGCGTGGCCCGTAACAGCGAAGGCACAGGGACCCTCCAAGATCGGGTTCCAGCTAAGGGCTTGGCTGGATCAGGCCGATGCCGGGGACGAGGTGGATCTGTTCCTGGGCGGAACGGTGGTGGACCTGGAACGGGCCGTACGTGCCCATGGGGGAAGGGTGCGGATGACCATTCCGGGTTGGGTCCTGGCCTGCGTGCCGGTGGCCCAAGTGGACAAGCTCGCAGGGGAGTCCTCCGTAGGCTCCATGGTCTTCAACCGGGTGCCGGGCCAGGTCCTGAACGACAGCATGCGCGTAAAGGCCCATGTGGACGAAGTGCAGCAAGGGCTTTCGCCCCTGCCCGCGGCCTACCAGGGCGAAGGCGTGCTCCTGGGCATCATCGATACCGGCATTGAATTGAACCACCCCGACTTCCAGGACAGCCTGGGCCGCACCCGCGTGTTGCGGTATTGGGACCAGAAATACGCCTACGACCCCGTGCTCACGCCGGCCGGATTCGGATACGGGCAAGCGTGGGACAGCACCGCCATCAACGCGGGCCAGTGCCCGGCGGTGGACGATCCCGGGCAATGGGGGCACGGCAGCACGGTGGCCGCCACCGCCGCCGCCAATGCCAACGGCAACGGGCACTGTGCGGGGGTGGCCCCCCAGGCGGAGCTGATCATCGTGGCCAACGACCTGTACCATCCCAACTGGGGGGCATCGGTGGTGGATGCCGTGCGGTACATCGTGGAGCAGGCCGCCTTGCTGGACAGGCCCGTGGCCATCAACCTGAGCTTGGGCAGCTACTACGGAAGCCACGATGGACTGGACCCCTCCGCGCTGATGATCGACCAGCTGCTGGCCGAGGCACCGGGCCGGGTGCTGGTGTGCGCCGCCGGCAACAGCGGCAACCTGCCCGCGTACCATCTGCGTTCGGAACCCGGGGCCGATACCACCTTCACGTGGTTCGCATACAATGCCAACAGCATCCTGGGTGGGGGAGCCATGTATTTCGACCTCTGGGCCGATACGGCCGACTTCAACCCGGTGAACTACAGCGTGGGCGCCGATAAGTTCACCGGCGAGTATGCCTTCCGCGGGCGGATCCCTTTCCGCGCCATCCATGGCACCTTGGGCCAAGTGATCACGGACACCCTCTGGTCGGTGGACGGAAACAGGCTGGGCGTGGTCTCCACCTTGGCCCAACTGCGCGGCGGGCAGTACAACATGGAGGTCTACATCCCCGCGCCCGATTCCGCCGGGCAGTTCCTGTACCGTTTCATCACCACCGGCAACGGCCGCTTCGATGTGTGGAGCAGCGACTTGTTCGGCACATCGAAGATGATCACGGCCATACCGGACAGCGCCTTTTTCCCGGACATCGTGCACTACCGTTCTCCGGACCTTGAGCAAAGCATCGTGGACGCCTGGGCCTGTTCCCCCCAGGTGATCACCGTGGGCAATTTCTACAACCAGCAGGTGTACACCGACGTGGCCGGCAACCTGCAGAACCTGGGGGCCATGCCCGGCACCATCAGCATCAACAGCAGCCGGGGGCCCACGCGCACGGGCCTGGTGAAACCCGACGTGGCCGCACCGGCCGACGTCACCTTTGGCGCCGGGCCGCTGGGCGTGCTGCAAACAATGCTGGACCTGGCTCCGGACAAATTGATCGACAGCCTGCACATGCGCAACGGCGGCACCTCCATCGCATCGCCCGTGGTGGCGGGCACGGCGGCGTTGCTGCTGGAGAAATGCCCGGATGCTTCCCACGCCATGGTGCGCGACGCCATCATCGCCACGGCCATTGCGGACAACGCCACCGGCTCCGTGCCCAATATCCGCTTCGGCCAGGGCAAGGTGAATGCCTTCGCGGCCCTGGTCTCCACCAACTTCGAAGTGCCGCTGGCGATGGACGGACCGCTTTGCGAGGGGGATAGCGTGTGGGTGGAAGGACCCGCTTCCATGCTCACCTACCTGTGGAACACCGGACTTTCCCAGGCGGGGGTATGGTCCACCGGGGGCACCTTGCACCTCACGGTGCGATCACCTGCGGGCTGCATGGGCCGCAGTGATACCCTGGTCCTGGTGCCCAACCCGCTGCCCATGGCCTCCATCACCGTGGACGGCCTCACCTTGGGCAGCAGCCCGGCCTCATCCTATCAGTGGTACTTCGGGAACGAAGCGGTGCCTGGCGCCGTGGGACCCGTGTTTGAAGTGGAAGAGAACGGCCCGTACTTCGTGGTGGTCACGGACAGTGCGGGATGCGCGGCAACTTCGGACACGGTGTACGTGCTGAGCGTGGGCGTGCCGGCCCCGGAAGGTGCCGGCATGCAGTTGTGGCCGGTGCCTGTGGAGGACCAGCTGCACGTGGACGGCCTGGCTTCCACGGAATGGGGTGCCCGTTACCGGATCATGGATGCGCATGGACGGGTGGTACAGCACGGCGCGTTGCCCGGGGCCGATGCGAGGATCCCGGTGGCCGACCTGGCCGCAGGCCTCTACGTGCTGCACATGGAGGCTCCAGGACGGATCGGGGACCTGCGTTTTGTGAAGAAATGATCGATGCACATTCCGGCACCACGAAGGAAGACCTGATGGAGCAGCGGCCGTTCGTGCTATCAGGCGGAGGCGCCAGGGGTGCAGCGCATTTGGGCGTGCTGCGCGCTTTCCGTGATGCGGGCATCGTGCCGGCTGCCCTATCGGGCACCAGTGCCGGTGCCCTGGTGGGCGCGCTGATCGCCGATGGCCGGTCGCCCGAAGCGGTGATGGGCCTGCTGGAGGCCGAGTTCAAGCGCCCTTTTCTGCTGCGCAGGCCGGCATTGATCGCCAAACGGATCGGGACATTCCTGGGGCGCAATCTGCGGCACCGGCGCTTCGAGGACCTTCCGATCCCGCTCTATGTGAGCGCCACCAACTTGGAGCAGGGCGGCCAGCGCATTTTCAGCCGGGGCGAACTGATCCCCGCGTTGATGGCCTCCTGTGCCATTCCGCTGGTGTTCCCGCCGGTGCAGGTGGAAGGCACCTGGTGCGTGGATGGCGGGCTGAGCAACAACCTTCCCGTTGAACCTTTCGCCGACCGCCGGGCCGACGTGGTGGCCGTGCATGTGAACCCCTTGCCACCGTTCACACCGGGGCGGCAGGGCATGTTGCGCACCATGGACCGCATCTGGCACCTCAACTTCCGCGAAATGGTGATGCGCTCGGCACAGGGTTGCGGCTTGTTCGTGGAACCCGGGGAGCTCTCCCGCTTCAACATGTTCGACGTGGGCAAGGTGGCCGAGATGGAGCGCATCGGCTACGACCGGGCGCGCTCCCTTTTGGCCTGTTACCAAGGCCTCAGCGCGCCGGCCACACCTGTTCACCGTGGATGAAGGTGGCGTGCACCGCGGCCTTGGGCAACTGGTCTTCGCCCACGCCGAGCAGGTCGCGGCTTACCACCACGAAGTCCGCCTTCTTGCCCACCTCCAGGCTGCCGAGGTCGGCTTCGGTGAACGTGGCCAGCGCATTCCAAACGGTCATCCCGCGCAGCGCCTCCTCGCGGGTCAGGGCATCTTCCATCTGAAAGCCTTGCGGCGGCAGGCCTTCGCCGTTCTTGCGCACGGTGGCGGCGTAGAAGGTCTTCAGCGGATCGATCCCCTCCACGGGAAAGTCGGTGCCCAGGGCCACCATGCCGTTCTGCTGCATCAGCCGCCGGAGGGCGTAGGCATTGGCCAAGCGTTGCGGGCCCAATCGGTCCAGCGCCCAGGACATGTCCGAGGTGGCATGCGTGGGCTGCACGCTGGGGATGATGTTGTACCGGCCGAAGAGGTGGAAGTCCGCCGTGTCCATGCATTGTGCGTGTTCAATGCGCCAGCGCAGGTCGTTGGTGCCGCCGAGCACTTCGCCGTATACCCCGAGCAGCAGCCTGTCGGCACTGTCGCCGATGCAATGCGTGGCCATCTGGAATCCCTTGGCCTTGCACCATTGCGCCACCTTCAGGAAATGCGCCCGTGAGGCGAGTTGCAACCCGTGGCCGGCGGAAGGGTCGTCGCTGTACGGTTCCAGGAGCAAGGCCCCGCGTGAGCCCAAGGCGCCGTCGGCATAGCACTTCACCGCGCGCACCACCAGGCGTTCGCTGATGAACGGACCGCTGTTGTAGCGCTCGAAGTTCACGGAGTCATCGGCCAGCATGGCGTACACACGGACCTTCAGCGCTCCTTCGGCCTGCATGCGCTTGAGCAGCTCGATGGTGCCCGCGTCCAGCCCGGCATCGCACACCATGGTGAGGCCCGCGGCCATGCAGTCGCGCTGGGCGTCCAGCAGGGCTTTGCGTTTGGTGGCCTCGTCGGCCTCATTGAAGATCGTTTGGAACACGCCCACGGCATTGTCCAGCAGCAACCCGGTGAGGCGCCCGTTCTTTTTTTCCAGAAGCCCGCCGGCGATGGTGCTCGTGGCGGTGAGCCCAGCCTGGTCCAAGGCCTGCTGGTTCACCACGGCGGCATGCCCGTCCACGCGCTGCAACAGCACCGGCCGGTCGGGGAAGAGCCTGTTCAAGGTGTCATTCACGGGGTTGGCCTGCCCCGGCCACAGGTTCTGGTCCCAGCCACGGCCCAGCACCCAGCTTGTACCCGGGTGGGCTTGGGCATATGCCACCACCCGCTGTACCGCTTCCGCCCAGCTCTTGCTGCCGGACAGGTCCACTTTTTGCTTGTTGAGGCCATAGCCCAGGAAGTGGCAATGGCCATCGATGAACCCCGGATAAATGATGTTCGTTGCGGCGTCGTAGACCGTTGTTGCCCGGTAGCGGTTCAGGATCTGGTATTCGGCCCCCAGTTCAACGATGCGCCCGTCCTTGATCGCCATGGCGGTCTGCCGGGTGTTCTGCCCGTCCAAGGTGAAGATCTGCGCGTTGTGCACCACCAGGTCCACTTCCTTGTCCTTGTAGGCGCAAGCAGTGAACAGGGTGGAAGCAAGCAGGAAGAGGGCAGTTTGTTTCATGGTTTGGGGAGCTTGTGCCAGCGCGCGGTCTTCAGCGGATCGATGAGCAGCAGGAACGCCAACGACCAGAAGGGAAGCAGCGGTACGCGGTAGCGCAACAGGGCGCCCACCACCGGCGTGGTCCAGCCGATCAGCAGGGCCAGCAACAGGCAGAACGCGGTGGCGAACAGCACCAATGGAACATCCACCTGCCGCCCAGGCTTGGCCAGCGCCCACGCCAAGGGAACCAACCCAACGAGCACCAGGTTCTCCAAGGCGGCCATCAGGCCCAGGGCCCCGATGTGCCACGTGGCGAACGGCGCGAGCAGGGTGAGGTAGAAAGCATGCGGCACGTCCATGAGCAACCCGCCCAAGCCGGGGGCCATGGGTGCGGTGGGCACGAAGCTGCCAGGGTCCATCGCGGCCACCACCCCCAGCAGGTCCCGTTGTTTCTGGTGGACCAAGGCCACCACGTCAAGTCCGGGGTCGACCAACGGTGCGGCGAGCACCACCAGCGCGGCCAAGCCATGCACCACGGCGAACTTCAGCACGGGCCGCCGGTCCTGGGTGCGGCGGCACCACCAGAGCGCGGCCAAGCCGGGCACCATGCAGGCCAGCACGTACGACTTCAGGCTCAGGAGCACCAGCAGGCCCAGGCCCAGCAGCATCCGGCCGGTCCAAGGCAGGGGGCCGTTCATCCATCTGAGCAGTTGCCAAAGGAACAACCCCAGGCCCATGAACAGCAAGGCCTCTTTGATGGGGGCGCTGCCCCAAATGAGCGCGCTGGGCCACAGGAACACGCCGGCCGCCCATGCCCGGCCCAGGCCGGGCACCGAGGCGATGAACGTTTTGTACAGGGCCACCAGGCCAACCAGGGAAAGGAAAGCGGTGAACACCGTGTGCACGTGGTACACGCCAAAGGAGAAGATCCGCACCAAGGCACTGTAGCGGATCATGGTGTGGGCATCGTTGTAGTAGCCCGTATCGTAGCGGCGGTACCAGTGGTTCATCACCGCGTAGTAGCGCTCGTCGAAGTAGGGCGTATCGTTGCCGATCCCGGTGATCATCCGCAGGTAATCCAACGGTTTGTTGGCCAAGGCACCGAACAGCACGTTGCCGTCATCGAAGAACTTGAAGATGTCCGCCGTGGAGCGGTCGGTGTAGTGATGCGTATAGACCCACCAAAGCACGGTGCCGGCCGCCACTTTCAACAGGAACAGCGCACCGATGGCCCGCTTGTCCAGGCCGGGGACCTGGAAGAAGCGCAGCTGCTGGATCAGCAACAGGAACAGGGCGATGTAACCCCCGGTGAGCAGGAACTCCGCCATGGCGGCCAAATGTAGCCGGGGTGGACCCGATGAGCGGAGGATCGGCGCACGGGGCGATCGCCGGTTGCCGCCGAATGGCGTCCTTTGCGGTTCCAAAACCGGGGTGAAGGGACATGACACGTGCGGAGCTGATCGGCATCATCAAGCAAAAGCGCAGCCTGCTGTGCGTGGGCCTGGACACGGAGCTGGACTTGCTGCCCCAGCGGTTCCGCACCCTGCACGATCCCGTGCGTGCCTTCAACCATGCCATTGTGAAGGCCACCCACGACCTGGCCGTGGCCTACAAGCTCAACTTGGCCTTTTATGAGGCCAACGGTGCCGCCGGCTGGCGCGATCTGGAGAGCACCGTGGCCTACATCCGCAGCTTGGGCGATTGCCTGATCATCGCCGATGCCAAACGCGGCGACATCGGGAACACCGCACGGAAGTACGCCGAAGCTTTCTTTGACCACTTGGAGTTCGATGCCGTTACCGTGGCCCCGTACATGGGCGGCGACAGCATCACGCCCTTCCTGGGCCGCCCGGGCAAGTGGGCCATCGTGCTGGCCGTTACCAGCAATGAAGGCGCATTGGATTTCCAGTTCCTGCCCGTGGAGGACGGCCGCCAGCGCCTGTTCGAGCGGGTGATGCAACGCACGGCAGAGATCGGCGGGCCGCAAGAGCTCATGTTCGTTACCGGTGCCACCCGGCCGGAACTGCTGGCCCGGGCCCGGGCCATGGCCCCGGACCATTTTTTCCTGGTTCCCGGTGTGGGCGCCCAAGGCGGCGACTTGGAAAGCGTACTCCGCGCAGGCATGACCAAGGACGGTGGCCTGCTGATCAACTCCTCGCGCGGCATCCTGTACGCCGGCAAGGAAGAGGAGGCCATCACGCGGGCACGGGCAGCGGCACAGGAACTGCAGCGCGCCATGGAAGTGGCGATGCGCAGGGGCGGCGTGATCTGATCAGGCGGGTTGTCCTCGGCCCCCGTGCTACGGACCATCGGCCAGCCGGGCAGGAACCCTACCAGCGTCCCTCGCGTCTACACGTCGTTACGAGAGCCCCGCTTCCCCGTCCCGGTCAACATTCATCGCGCCTTCTCGCGAGACCCCGCCGACGGCCTATCTTGTTTCCGCACCATTGCCGAAAAATCCGTCATGGAAGCCCGCCATGCTTCGTTCGAGGTGGCCGAAACGGGGCCTTTGGCCACAGACCTGCTGCTCGACCCCGCCTTTCCCTACGGCGAAGACCTGCTGCAATTCATCTGGGAGGCCGGCCTGTACGACGGCACCGACCTGCGGACAACCAACGACGAACAACTGGAAGTCCTCCACGCCGGCCGCATCCAGCCCAACGGCGGCCCCGACCTGAGCGGTGCGCAAGTACGCATCGGCGCGCAACTGTGGGCAGGCAATGTGGAAGTGCACCTGCGCACCAGCGATTGGAACGCCCACGGCCACCAACACGATCCGGCCTACAACAATGTGGTGCTGCATACCGTGTACCAGCACGATGCCGAGGTGCGCACCGAGAACGGCACCTGCCCGCCCACCGTGGAGTTGCGCGGCCGCATCCACCAACGTAATCTGCAGTTGCACCAAGCCCTGATGACGGCCCACCGAACGGTGCCTTGTGCAACGCATTTGGGGCGGGTGGAGCCCGTGCGCATACGGCTCTGGCTGGAACGCCTGTTGGTGGAACGCCTGGAGCGGAAAGCCTTGGAAGTGGAAACACTGTACCGGAGCCTGGGCAATGACCCGCAGGAAACGCTGCACCACCTGCTGTTGCGCGGCCTGGGCAAGCCGGTGAACAGCGAACCCTTCGGCATGCTGGCCCATGCGCTGCCTTTGAAGTTGCTGTTGAAATACCGCGAAGATGGCCTGCGTGTGGAAGCCTTGCTGCTGGGCCAGGCGGGCTTCTTGGATGAAGTCTTCTCCGAGGAACATCCGTTGCGCTTGCAGCAGGAGTACCGTTGGTTGGCCGGCCTTCATGGCCTGCGGCCCGTACCGGTGGCGGCCTGGAAGCTTGGCCGGCTCCGCCCGCCCAACTTCCCCACGGTGCGGTTGGCCCAATGGGCCGCGGTGCTCTCGGCTTCGGGCCATGGGGGCTATGATCAGCTCCTGGTCCATGATGACCATCGGCCGATCGGTGCGCTTCTCGAGGTGGAGCCTTCCGGCTATTGGAGAGATCATTACCGCCCCGGGCACGCGTCCTTGACCAAAGCGAAGCCCATGGGGCAGGACATGGCCCGGAACCTGGTCATCAACGCCATCGTGCCCTATCTCTTCGCCATGGGCCGCATCCGGGGCCACCAGCCGTGGGAAGACCGTGCCTTGGCCTTGTTGGAACAACTGCCTGCCGAACGCAATGCGATCATCCGGGAGTGGGGCGCGCTGGGCGTGGCGGCCACTTCGGCCGGGCAGGGCCAGGCGTTGATCGAGCTGCGCAACCGCTACTGCATGGAACGCAAGTGCCTGTCCTGCGCCATCGGGATCCACTTGCACAAGGGATAGGAAATGAATGGTCCGCAGGTCCTTGGCCAAGCAGACCGAGTGACACGCCCTTCGAACCACGGCAGCCCTTGGCACGCGGACAATGCAAACGGCACCCTTGCTAACTTGCGCCCCTCTCCACATGATCGACCGGGTTAAAACATTCTGGGAACGCCAAGCCTTCGGCGTTTGCGAGTGGTGGGCCCACAAGCTCAACATCAAGACCGAGCAGGTGCGCCTGAGTTTCATCTACCTCAGCTTTGTCACCGTGGGCCTCAACGTGGTGGTGTACCTGGTCATGGCCTTCATCCTGCAGCACAAGGAGCGCATCAAGCGGCCCTTCGCCCGCCGAAGCACCGTGTGGGAACCGGAATGACCAACAACGACATCCTCAAGAAGCTGCGTGTGGCATTGAAGCTGCACGATACGGACATCGTAAAAATCCTGGCCCTGGTGGATTTCCACATGACCACCTCGCAGGTCAACGCCCTGTTCCGCAAAGAAGACCACCCCCAGTACGTGGAAGCCGGCGACCAGGTGCTGCGCAACTTCCTCAATGGCCTGGTGATCCATTTGCGGGGGCCGAGGCAGGGGTAGCTCGAAGTTGATCGTTGTCAGTTGTCAGGAAGCACCGACAACCGACAACTGACAACCGACAACGGACCTTCACCCACGCTGCAGCACCACTTTGCCGCTGGCCCATGCATCACCCACCGGGTAGCGGATCAAATAGATGCCCGTGGCATAGGCCCCCAGGTCCACTTGCACCGCGCTGTTGGCGGGAATGTCCTTCAACACCTGAAGCACCTTGCCGCCGAGGTCGGTGATGTAAAGCTCCGGAATGGCCGCATCGGCGGTGATGTGTACGAGGCCGGAGGTCGGGTTCGGCCAATAGCCGCAATGGACCATTTTGTTGCCGGCGCCTCCTTCGGGAACAGCCCCTGCGCTGTCCAGGGACAGTGGAGCGGTGACCGCGGAATCCGGAAAGTCCAGTGCAAGCTCGGGAATCTGCTGTTGGCAATCGGGCATGTAGGTGCAGCTTATCAGGATGCGGACCAGTAAACCGTTCAGTGATTCCAAGTCGTACTTGTCAGTGCTGGGCGCGCTATGCGGACCGCCCACCCCGCTATGGTCGGTGAGGAAGGTATACGTGCCGTTGGTGGCCAAGGCCAACGTGCGCATCAGGTATTCGGTGTCCTTTTCAATGCCGCTGGCCGCAACGGGCACAATGCGGATCCCTTTGGCGGCCGCTTCGGCGGCAAGTACCCGCATCCGCTGCTTCACCTCCGGGGTGAGGTGCGGCCCGGCATCCAGCACCAGGAAGAGCATTCGTGCACGGGCTTCGGGACTCCATGCCAGGCCGTTGATTGCGCTGTCCAAAGCGATCTCCACGGCCTCGGGGGTGTCGCCGCCACCATCGGCCTGCTGGGCGGAAATGAAATTCACGGCTGTGGAAAGCACCCGGGTGAAGTCCATGGTGCGCGTGGTGTATTGCTCGCGCGGACCCACGTCGCGGTAGAACACATTGGCGAAGCGGAAATTGAGCTGGTCACCGATCTGCTTGGACTTGTAGATGATGTCGTTGATCTCCGCCTTCAGGAAGTCGATCTCGTCCTGCATGGAGCCGGTGGCATCCACCACAAAGGCCACGTCCACCACATCGCTCGGGCCGCACGGCACTTCCAGCACCACGCGGTTCACAGCCTTGTTGAAAGGTTGGACTTTGTCTACTTGCAACGTGTGCCCGGCGTATACCACCTCCAGCTCCAAGCGGCTTGCATCCAAGGTATCCATGGCGTCGAGCGAGGCCCAGAGTTCGGCCTTTCCGGTATTGTCCGTGTGGGCTTGGTAGAGCACTTCGCCACCCCGGCGCTTGAGCCGCACCACGGCATCCGCAAGGGGAAGGCCCTGCGGGGTCTGCAGGCCCAAGGTGTAGCGGCCGTTGGGTGCGATTCCCCAGGCCCGGCGCAGGCTGGCCAGCGCATCTGCGGACAGGTCGGTCCATTGGGCCCACTTGGCGAAATCATTCACCTCACCGGCGGTGAGCACCCCGCTTTCCGCGTGCGCCGTGCGCCTGCTGCTGCCGAACGGGGCAGGCAATTCCTGCGCTGGGCGGTGGCCGCTACCGGTTGAACTCCCCGTTGCGCCGCGATCGATTTCCGCATCGGATGCGGCATAGCTCATGAGCACCTTGCTCTCTGCGGACCGCGGCCTGCCCTTTGGAGCATCCTTCTCTTCCGCCATCGCCCAGTCCACCTTTTCGTCTGCTTTCACGCGCACCATGCGCGTAGTGCTCGAATAGCCATCATAGCTCACCACGCAGCGGTAGAGGCCGGTATCCAGGCGAACATTGAAGTTGCCCCGGTCGTCGGTCAGCACCGAGGCTACCAACTCGTCGCCACGGTAGATGTCCACGTTGCCATAGCCTAATGCAGACTTGGAATCGCCTGTGTTCAAGTTGCCGCTGATCGATTGCGCGTGAAGGATAGGTGCAAGTAGAAGTGACAGGAGCAGTAGGGGCTGGCGCATGGCGAGGCAGGTGGTTTGAATGCCGACCCGTACACGCGACAAGGGGGCGGGTTCATTCCTGGGAAATGGCGGTAGCGTCGATCCGTCGGATCCATCCGCTACTGCATGTTCCATTTCCATTGCACATCTTCGCCTCCATGCGCATCCTCCTTACCGGAAGCAACGGGCTGCTGGGCCAAAAGCTGATCGCGGCCCTGCGGAACGACCCGGAGGTGGATCTGCTCGCCACTTCGCGAGGCGCGGACCGTACCGCTGCGCCCCTGGGCACACGCTACCGAGGCATGGACATCACGCAAAAGGAAGCCGTGGACGCGGTGATCGATGCCTTCCGACCTGACGTGATCATCCACACTGCCGCCATGACCAACGTGGATGCCTGCGAACTCGATCCCGCCGCATGCCAACTGCAGAACGTCACGGCCACGCAGCACCTGGTGGATGCGGCCAAACGCACCGGCAGCCACTTCATCTTCCTCAGCACCGATTTCATCTTCGACGGAAGGAACGGCCCGTACCGCGAAGAGGACCGGCCCGCCCCGCTCAGCATCTACGGGCAGAGCAAGCTTGATGGCGAACACATCGTGCAACAAGCAGGCTTGGAACGTTGGGCCATTTCACGCACCATCATCGTGTACGGCACCGCCAAGGGCCTCAGCCGCAGCAACGTGGTGCTGTGGGCGAAAAGCGCGTTGGAAAAGGAAGAACCCATCAAGGTGGTGGACGACCAATGGCGCATGCCCACCCTGGCCGAGGACCTGGCCGATGGCTGCATCCGCATCGCCAAGCAAAGAGCCAACGGCATCTTCCATCTCAGCGGCCCGGACGGCATGAGCATCCTCGAATTGGTGCAGCGCGTGGGCACCTACTTCAAGCTGCCCACGGACAAGGTGCAGGCGATCCAGAGCGATAGCTTGGGCCAACCCGCCAAACGGCCACCGGTCACCGGCTTTCTGTTGGACAAGGCCCGCCGGGAGTTGGGCTATGCGCCGCACAGCTTCGAAACAGGCCTCGCCATTCTGCAGGCCCAGCTCACCCACAGCTGATCCGCTCATCGGGCCCATCGGGGACATCCGGGATCGCCGTGGTTTTCTGCGCCAGCCGGGCATCACTGCGCTGATTCCCGTTTCCGGGGGAGGGGCGGCCACAGCCGTGCCGGCGGAGGTTCGTTGCGCCTTTCCCGTTTCGCGGCGGGAAATGCCTGATCAGGGATCGCCGAATTCCAAGGGGCAGGTCCACCCCGGTCCTCCAATCAGGCACCCGGCGTAGTTTCACCGCGCATGGCCCGCCGTTACCGACCCCGGAACTGGAAGGAGGAATTGAAGGACCTGTTCGCCATGCACAAAGGTGAACGGTCGGCCTTCACCGTGTTGATGGGTTTGTGCCTCATCGGTGCAGCCTGGGTCACTTGGGAGCAGTGGATACGCCCGCCCAGGTTGGCGGATCAAGAATCCATCAAGGTGATCTGGCAATCCATGCAGGAAAGCAACGCAAGGCACGAACCTCCCGGCAAGGCAAACGAGGAGGACCTGCAGCTCTTCCGGTTCGATCCCAACGGACTTCCCCTGGAACAATGGGTGCTGTTGGGACTGAGTGAACGGCAGGCAGCTTCCATCCACCGCTATGAGGCCCGCGGTGGAAAATTCCGCACCAAGGGAGACCTGGCCCGCATGCGGGTGGTAAGCCCCGAATTGTTCGCCCAATGGCAAGCATACATCGCGCTTCCCGAGGTGATTGAACGGCCTCATCCGGGCAGGCCGGAGAAGAAGGACCGGTGGCCCGAGGACACCACCGGGCGTTGGCCCAAGCACGATCGGGCAGTGCACGGGTCCGTCCCGCTGGAGTTGAATGGCGCGGATTCCGCGGCTCTGGTGGCCGTGCGTGGCATCGGGCCGTCCTTTGCGCGCAGTATCCTGCGCTACCGGGAGCGCTTGGGTGGATATGCCAACATGGAACAGCTCGGCGAGGTACCCATCCTGCGGGACAAACCTGAGGCCGTGGAGCAGATCAAGACCAAGCTCACCGTGGACCCCGGAAAGGTCCGGGTGTTTGCCTTGAACACCTGCACCGTGGAAGACCTGGGGCGGCATCCCTACATGGGTTGGAAAGTGGCCCGTGCGCTGATCGCCTACCGCGACCAGCACGGCCCGTTCTCCAAGGTGGAAGACATCGGGGGCTGCGTGCTGGTCACGGACAGCATCCGCCTGCGCATGGCGCCCTACCTCACCGTTGGCGAGTAAGGCGTTCGTGCCTCCGGTGGTCCGGAGGGACGGAACGGGTTTACTTTGCAGCCCCGCGCCAAACGAGACACATACGCGGTAGTCCTATTTATCCTGAACATGGAATTCAACACCACCGAAAACGGACAAATGATCGCCCAGGCCGTGCGTGACCTGGTACAACGCGAATTGCGGCCCCACCTGATGGACTGGGACGAACGCCAGCACATGCCCATCGAACTGTTCAAAAAGCACTTCGGGCCGGCCGGCATGCTGGGCGTGCTGGTGCCCGAGGCCTATGGCGGCGCAGGCTTGGGCTACCACGAGTACGTGGACACCATTGTGGAAGTGGCGCGGGTATGCGGAAGCGTGGGCCTGAGCGTGGCCGCGCACAACTCGCTCTGCACCGGCCACATCCTGTACTTCGGCAACGAGGCGCAGAAGAAACGGTGGCTCACCAAGCTCGCCACCGGCGAATGGCTCGGCGCGTGGGCCCTCACCGAGGCAGGTACCGGTAGCGATGCCATGCGCATGGCCACCACCGCCCGCAAAGAGGGCAAGGAGTGGGTGCTCAACGGCACCAAGAACTGGATCACCCACGGCATCAGCAGCGATGTGATGGTGGTGATGGCCCGCACCGGTGAACCATTGGACAGCAAGGGCATGACCGCCTTCGTGGTGGAGCGCGGAACACCGGGTTTGCTGGCCGGTAAGAAGGAAAACAAGCTGGGCATGCGGGCGAGCGAAACCGCTGAAGTGATCCTCCAGGATTGCCGCATTCCGGAAGAGAACATACTGGGCCCGGTGGGGGAGGGCTTCCAACAGGCCATGAAAGTGCTGGACGGCGGACGGATCAGCATCGCCGCACTCAGCTTGGGCATTGCCAAAGGTGCCATGGACGCCAGCGTGGCCTACGCCAAAGAGCGCCACCAGTTCGGAAAACCCATCGCCGAGTTCCAGGCCATCAGCTTCAAACTGGCCGACATGGCCACCAAGATCGAAGCTGCCGAGCTGCTCATCCGCAGCGCCAGCGACCTCAAGAACAAAGGTGTACGCATGACCAAGGAAGGCGCCATGGCCAAGTATTACGCCAGCGAGGTGAGCGTGCAGGTGAGCACCGACGCCGTGCAGGTCTTCGGCGGCTACGGCTACACCAAGGACTTCCCGGTGGAGAAATTCTACCGCGACAGCAAGCTCTGCACCATCGGCGAGGGCACCTCCGAGATCCAGAAACTGGTGATCAGCCGCGATATCCTCCGGTAGCCCGCCACCATCTGCACGCTGCCAACGGCCTTCGCTTGCACCGATCAAAAGGAACGCTATATTTGCGCCCCCAATCAGAAAAGGAACATGCTGATCATCCCGGTGAAGGAAGGCGAGCCCATCGACAAGGCGCTGAAGAAATTCAAGAAGAAGTTCGACCGCACGGGCAAACTGCGCGAACTGCGCCGCCGCCAGTATTTCACCAAGCCTTCCGTGGAGCGCCGCGTGGAGAAGCTGCGCGCCGTGTACAAGCTGGAGACCTACGGGGGCGAGCAGTAACAAAGCCTTGTAGAGAACAAGACATCCTTGGCGAACGGACCAGCCGGTCCGTTCGCCTTTTTTGCATGCACCCCCATCGGGGCATCCATGATCGACCGGTTCCTCGAACACCTGGCCTACGAACAACGCGCGAGCCCGCTCACTGTACAGGCGTATGGGCGCGACCTGGCGCAGTTCACCGGTTTCCTGCGCGGGGAACTCGGCGTGGACGGCCCCGCGACCGCCACCGGCAAAATGGTGCGGGCCTGGATGATGCACCTGTTGGAAAGCGGGACAGGCGCGCGATCGGTGAACCGCAAGCTCAGCGCCCTGCGCGCCTACTACCGGTTCGCCCGCACCGTGGGAGCCGCGTGCTCCGACCCCACCGCCCTGGTCAGCGCGCCCAAAGCACCCCAACGGTTGCCTGAGTTCGTGCCGGAACGCAACATGGCCGAACTCCTGGACCGCATGCCCTGGCCCGATGGCTTCACCGGCCTGCGTGACAGGTTGATCCTGGAGCTGCTCTACGGCACGGGCATGCGGCTGGCCGAACTCACCGGGCTGGGACCGGCCAGCGTGGACCTGCGGCGTGGTACCCTGCGGGTAGTGGGCAAGCGCAACAAGGAGCGGATTCTCCCCTTGGCCGCACCCCTGGTGGACCTACTGCGGTCCTACCTGCCGGAACGGGAAGCTTTGCAACCGGCAGCCGAGGCCGGCCTGCTCATCAAGCCCGATGGCAACCCCTTGCCTAGGCGCACCGTACAATCCATGGTGAAGCATTACCTTAGTGCGGTCACCACCCAGGACAAACGAAGCCCCCACGTGTTGCGCCACACCTTCGCCACCCACCTGCTCGACCATGGCGCGGACCTGAACGCCGTCAAGGAGTTGTTGGGCCACGCCAACTTGGCCGCCACCCAGGTTTATACGCATAACACCATCGAGAAGCTCAAACAGGCCCACCGCCAGGCCCATCCGCGCGGCGGGCCCGAGGACCACAAGCACCATTAAAACTGCAGTGAAATGAACGTGACCGTGCATTCCCTCCATTTCGACGCCGACATCAAACTGGTGGACTTCATCAAGGAGAAGCTGGCCAAGCTCACCCTGTTCCACGACAGCATCCTCTCCGGGGATGTCACCCTGCGCGTGGGCCCCGACGGGGAAAGGCCGGAGAACAAACATGTGGAGATCCGCCTGAACGTGCCCGGCAACGACCTCTTCGCCAAGCGCCGCGCCACCAGCTTTGAGGAGGCCGCCGTGAACACCATTGAGGCCTTGCGCAACCAGGTGGAGAAGGACAAGGCAAAATTGCGCGAGGTGCGCTGACCCGCGCCAGCCCGCGATCGGCGGGCGTTTTCAACCTTTAACGGCGGCCGTGACCAACATCACGGCCGCCTTCATTTGGTGGCTTCAGCCTTTTGTATACATTTGCAGGCCCAATTCCGGGGGTAGTCATGCTCCGGAGGCGGGTCGGAAGTGTTCTTTTCCTTGCTGTACACGCCAATGTAGCTCAGCTGGTAGAGCAGCTGATTTGTAATCAGCCGGTCGGGGGTTCGAGTCCCTTCATTGGCTCCGTGAACGGACCATGGGGAGATACCCAAGCGGCCAACGGGGGCAGACTGTAAATCTGCTGTCTTACGACTTCGTAGGTTCGAATCCTGCTCTCCCCACCATTTCTCACGGAGCCATCACCGGGTTCCCCGGCACCGGAAACCAAACAAGGGCATCTCGGCAGGTGGCCCGCCTTACGGCGGTCCGTGGCTGAACGCACTTGTGACCAAGCGGGAGTAGCTCAGTTGGTAGAGCATCAGCCTTCCAAGCTGAATGTCGCGGGTTCGAATCTCGTCTCCCGCTCTACCGCCACGGCCCTGCTTGCAGGGGCGCGGCACACCAATATACAAAGGCCTTTGTAGCTCAGAGGTAGAGCACTTCCTTGGTAAGGAAGAGGTCGCGGGTTCAATTCCCGCCAAAGGCTCCAGGCCTGGGTTTCCAGGATCGTGAAGAGTCAGCAGCGGAAAGCGGCACGTACAGACAGGGAGGGCACCACCCGGACCAAACGTGAACAGAGCAACACCAAACGACCACAATCACCCACAAGGATACCCATGGCAAAGGAAACCTACCAACGCACCAAGCCGCACCTCAACATCGGCACCATCGGCCACGTTGACCACGGCAAGACCACCCTCACCGCCGCCATCACCAAGGTGTTGGCCGACAAGGGCTTCTCCGAAGCGCGCAGCTTCGATTCCATCGACAACGCCCCCGAGGAAAAGGAGCGTGGCATCACCATCAACACCTCCCACGTGGAGTATTCCACCGCAGGCCGCCACTACGCCCACGTGGATTGCCCCGGCCACGCCGACTATGTGAAGAACATGGTGACCGGTGCCGCCCAGATGGACGGCGCCATCCTGGTGGTGGCCGCCACCGATGGCCCCATGCCCCAGACCCGCGAACACATCCTGCTGGGCCGCCAGGTGGGCGTGCCCAAGATCGTGGTGTTCATGAACAAGGTGGACCTTGTGGATGACGCCGAGTTGCTGGACCTCGTGGAAATGGAGATCCGCGAACTGCTGTCCTTCTATGAGTATGACGGGGACAACACCCCGGTGATCCGTGGCAGCGCCCTGGGCGCCCTCAACGGCGAAGCCAAGTGGGTGGATACCGTGATGGCCCTGATGGACGCCGTGGACACCTGGATCCCCATCCCGCCCCGCGACGTGGAGAAGCCCCTGTTGATGAGCGTGGAAGACGTGTTCTCCATCACCGGCCGCGGTACCGTGGCCACCGGCCGCATCGAGCTCGGCGTGGTGAAGACCGGCGACCCCCTGGAGATCATCGGCATGCAGGAAGAGAAGCTCACCAGCACCTGCACCGGCGTGGAAATGTTCAAGAAGCTCCTGGACCGTGGTGAGGCCGGTGACAACGTGGGCATGCTCCTGCGCGGCATCGAAAAGGACCAGATCCGCCGCGGCATGGTGATCGCCAAGCCCGGCAGCATCACCCCGCACACCGAGTTCAAGGGAGAGATCTACGTGTTGAAGAAGGAGGAAGGCGGTCGCCACACCCCGTTCCACAACAAGTACCGCCCGCAGTTCTACTTCCGCACCACCGACGTGACCGGCGAGATCACCATGGAAGCCGGCCGCGAAATGATCATGCCCGGCGATAACGTGACCATCACCGTGAAGCTGATCGTGCCGATCGCCATGGACAAGGGCCTGCGCTTCGCCATCCGTGAGGGTGGCCGCACCGTGGGTGCCGGCCAGGTGACCGAAATCATCAAGTAAGCAACCTCAGCCCGAAACGGCAGGGCCGTCCGCCAGCAGGCGGACGGCCTTTGCCGCCGAAGGGAGAAACCAACGGAACAGGAACGAACGGGAGTAGCTCAATTGGTAGAGCGACGGTCTCCAAAACCGTAGGCTGCGGGTTCGATTCCTGCCTCCCGTGCAAAAGCGATCAACAGTGGCAAGCTTCAAGACATACCTGAGCGAAAGCTATAACGAGCTCGTCAACAAGGTGAGCTGGCCCACGTGGAAGGAGCTGCAAAGCAGTTCGATCCTCGTGCTGGTGTCCACCCTCCTGGTGTCGCTCATCATCTTCCTGATGGACTTCATCTTCGGTGTGCACAACATGGGCAACACCAACTTCTGGAAGGGGATCCTCGGCTTCCTGTACAAATTCATGGGGCACTAAGGATGAGCGTGGCCACCAGCAACAAGAAATGGTATGTACTTCGCGCCGTGAGCGGGAAGGAAAAGAAGGTGAAGGAACTCATCGATGCGGAGATCCGGCGTTCCAACTTGGGCCATTACATCGCCCAGGTGCTGATCCCCATGGAGAAGTTCTACCAGATCCGCGACGGCAAGAAGGTGAGCAAAGAGCGCAACTTCTTTCCCGGTTATGTGCTGCTGGAAGCCGACCTGAGCGGCGAAACCGCCCATACCTTGAAGCAGATCACCAATGTGATCGGCTTCTTGGGCGCCGAGAAAGGGGGAGACCCCGTGCCCTTGCGCCAAAGCGAGGTGAACCGCATACTGGGCACCGTGGATGAACTGGCCGATGCCGAAGAATCACCCTTCAACCCCTACCATGTGGGCGAGGGCGTGAAGGTGATCGATGGACCGTTCAACGGCTTCAACGGCACCATCGAGGAGATCAACGAGGAAAAGAAAAAGCTCAAAGTGATGGTGAAGATCTTCGGACGAAGGACGCCGCTGGAACTGAGCTTCATGCAGGTGGAAAAGGAAGTTTGACCGGCTCTGACAAGTAGGATAACCCGTCCGAGTCCGCCGCCAAACGGACGTTAACAAGGACATAAACAACCAACCATGGCAAAGGAGATCACGGGGCTGGTAAAGCTCCAAGTAAAAGGAGGCGCGGCGAACCCCGCCCCCCCGGTAGGCCCCGCACTGGGCGCCAAAGGGGTGAACATCATGGAGTTCTGCAAGCAGTTCAATGCGCGCACGCAGGACAAGGCCGGCAAGGTGCTGCCCGTGGTGATCACCGTGTACGCCGACAAGTCCTTCGACTTCATCATCAAAACCCCGCCAGCCGCGGTGCAGCTGCTGGAAATGTCCAAAGCCAAGAAGGGCAGCGGCGTTCCGCAGACCGACAAGGTGGGCAGCGTGACCTGGGACCAGGTAAAGGCCATCGCCGAGGACAAGATGCCCGACCTGAACTGTTTCACCTTGGAGAGCGCCATGAGCATGGTGGCCGGCACGGCCCGCTCCATGGGCATCACCGTAACCGGCGAAAGCCCGCTTAGCAAATAACCGGAGCCATGGCACAACTGACCAAGAAACGCAAGGCTGCCGCAGCCCTGTTCGACGCCAACAAGGCCTACGACCTGCTGGAGGCCACCAACCTGGTGAAGAAGACCAGCACCACCAAGTTCGACGCTACCATTGACATCGCCGTGCGCTTGGGCGTGGACCCCAAGAAGAGCACCGAGATGGTGCGCGGCACCGTGAGCCTGCCCCATGGCACCGGCCGCACCGTGCGCGTGCTGGTGCTCGCCGACCCCGCCAAGTGCGAAGAGGCCCTGGCCGCCGGCGCCGACATGGCCGGCCTGGACGAGTACGTGGAGAAGATCAAAGGCGGCTGGACCGGTGTGGACGTGATCATCTGCACGCCCAACGTGATGGCCAAGGTGGGCGCGCTGGGCCGTGTGCTCGGGCCCCGCGGCCTGATGCCCAACCCCAAGACGGGCACCGTGACCATGGACGTGGCCAAGGCCACCCAGGAAGTGAAAGCCGGGAAGATCGACTTCAAGGTGGACAAAGCCGGGGTGATCCATGCCGTGATCGGCAAAGCCTCCTTTGCCGCCGAGAAGCTCACCGAGAACGCCAACGAACTGCTGCAAACCCTGCTGAAGCTCAAGCCGAGCACCGCCAAGGGCGCGTACATCCGCAGCATCGCCGTGAGCAGCACCATGGGGCCGGGCATCAAAGTGGATACCCGCGTGGTGGGATAACAGGGACCGGGCGCCCGCCGTACGGTGGAAGCCCCAACAAACGACAGAACAATGGCAACCCGCGCAGAAAAAGACCAAGCCATCACTGAATTGGTGGGTGAGATCGAGAACGCCAACGTGCTCTACCTCACCGACGCCAGCTCCATGACCGCCGAAAGCACCAGCAACCTCCGCCGCGCCTGCAACAAGGGCGGGGTACGGATGAAGGTGGTGAAGAACACGTTGCTCCGCAAAGCCATGGAGCGCGTGGAGGGCAAGAACTACAGCGAGCTCTTCCCCACGCTCAAAGGCCAAACGGCCGTGCTCTTCGCCGAGAAGGGCAACGTGCCCGCCAAGGTGATCCGCGATTTCCGCAAGAAGGGCGAACGGCCGGTGCTCAAGAGCGCTTGGATCGACGAGGCCGTCTTCATCGGAGACAACCAACTGGTGGTGCTCAGCGAGCTCAAGGGCCGCGAGGAACTCATCGGCGATATCATCGGCCTGCTCCAAAGCCCGATCAAGAACGTCATCGGCGCCCTGCAAGGCGGTGGTGGCCACAAGATCGCCGGCCTGGTGAAGGCCTTGGAGGAACGAGCCGCCTGAACAGACAGAATAGGCCATGGGCGGCCTTGGAAGTGGCCGCCCATGGACCTCAACGCGTTACGCACAGTCAGCTTCCCAACAACCGTAAGTAACAAAACCAAAAGATGGCAGACATCAAGAACTTGGGCGATCAGCTCGTAGGTCTCACCGTGAAAGAGGTGAACGAATTGGCCCAGTACCTCAAGGACGAGTACAAGATCGAACCCGCTGCAGCCGCTGTGGCCGTGGCCGCTGGCCCCGCTGCCGGTGGTGGTGCCGATGCCGCTGAAGCCAAGACCAGCTTCGACGTGATCCTCAAGGCCAGCGGCGCCAACAAGCTCGCCGTGGTGAAACTGGTGAAGGAACTCTCCGGCCTGGGCCTGAAAGAGGCCAAGGAACTGGTGGACGGCGCTCCCAAGCCCCTGAAAGAGGGTGTTTCCAAGGAGGAGGCCGAGAGCCTGAAGCAGCAACTGACCGAAGCCGGAGCAGAAGTTGAGGTCAAGTAATCGCCCCGGTCCGAAGGACATCGAGGGCCGGGTTGTCCGCCAACCGCGCGGATGCCCGGCCCCTCGGGGTCCTTTTGCCCGTTAACGGGCGTTTCTCTCCTCCCGCCGTACCGGGGTTCCGTGGTACGCTAGTGTCGTCGGTCGCTCGAAAATTCCCCAGCATTCCCATCATGGCCCAGACGAAGCCCTTCCCGCGCAACAACAAGCGCATTGACTTTGGTTCCTCCGTTCTTCCCGCGGATTATCCGGATTTCCTGGACATCCAGCTGAAGAGCTTCGAAGAGTTCTTCCAGATCGAGACCCTGCCCGAGAACCGGGCCGATGAGGGCCTCTACAAGGTCTTCATGGAGAACTTCCCCATCACGGACACCCGGAACCAGTTCGTGCTCGAATTCCTCGACTACTTCATTGATCCGCCCCGCTACAGCATCGACGAATGCGTGGAACGCGGCCTTACCTACAGCGTGCCGCTGAAGGCCAAACTGAAGCTCTACTGCACCGACGTGGAGCACGAGGATTTCGAGACCATCGTACAGGACGTCTACCTGGGCCAGATCCCCTACATGACCCCCAAGGGGTCCTTTGTGGTGAACGGGGCCGAGCGCGTCATCGTCAGCCAGCTCCACCGCAGCCCCGGCGTGTTCTTCGGCCAAAGCCGCCACGCCAACGGCACCAAGCTCTACAGCGCCCGCGTGATCCCCTTCAAGGGAAGCTGGATCGAGTTCGCCACCGACATCAACGGCGTGATGTACGCCTACATCGACCGCAAGAAGAAGTTGCCGGTGACCACCTTGCTGCGTGCCATCGGCTTCGAAAGCGACAAGCAGATCCTGGAGATCTTCGGCCTGGCCGATGAGATCAAGGTGACCAAGGCCGCCCTGAAAGAGGCCGTGGGGCGCAAGCTCGCCGCGCGCGTGCTCAAGAGCTGGGTGGAAGACTTCGTTGATGAAGACACCGGCGAGGTGGTCTCCATTGAGCGCAACGAAGTGCTCATCGACCGCGAGACCATCCTGGAGGAACAACATGTGGAACAGATCGCCGAGTGCGGTGCCAAGACCATCATCCTGCACAAAGCAGGGGTGAACGCCGCGGACTATGCGCTGATCTACAACACCCTGCAGAAGGACACCTCCAACTCCGAGAAGGAAGCCGTGGAGGTGATCTACCGCCAATTGCGCAACGCCGAGCCGCCCGACCTGGAAACGGCCCGTAGCGTCATCGACAAGCTCTTCTTCAGCGAACAGCGCTATGACCTCGGGGAGGTGGGGCGCTACC
Source organism: Flavobacteriales bacterium (assembly GCA_018057455.1). Lineage (GTDB taxonomy): Bacteria > Bacteroidota > Bacteroidia > Flavobacteriales_F > PHOS-HE28 > PHOS-HE28. The sequence goes on from JAGPDT010000016.1 coordinate 29,399, forward strand.
GCATCAACAAGAAACTGGGCCTGGAAAGCGAGCTCAGCGTGCGCGTGCTCACCAAGGAGGACATCATCGCCATCATCCGCTACCTCATCGAGCTGGTGAACTCCAAGGCCGACGTGGACGATATCGACCACTTGAGCAACCGCCGCGTGCGCACCGTGGGCGAACAGCTCCACAGCCAGTTCGGCGTGGGCCTGGCCCGCATGGCCCGCACCATCCGCGAGCGCATGAACGTGCGCGACAACGAGGTGTTCACCCCCACCGACCTGATCAATGCGAAAACCCTCAGCTCGGTGATCAACTCCTTCTTCGGCACCAACCAGCTGAGCCAATTCCTCGACCAGACCAACCCCCTGGCCGAGATCACCAACAAGCGCCGCCTCTCGGCACTCGGGCCCGGTGGCCTCAGCCGCGAGCGCGCCGGCTTCGAGGTGCGCGACGTGCACTACACCCACTACGGCCGCCTTTGCACCATCGAAACGCCGGAAGGACCCAACATCGGCCTGATCAGCTCCCTGTGCGTGTACAGCAAGATCAACAACCTCGGCTTCATTGAAACCCCGTACCGGCAGGTAAAGGACGGCAAGGTGGACCTGAAGGCGACCCCGATCTACCTCAGCGCCGAAGAGGAGGACATGAAGATGATCGCCCAGGCCAACGCCGATGTGGCGGACACCGGCGAGTTCCGCAGCAACCGCGTGAAAGCCCGCCAAATGGGCGACTTCCCCGTGGTGGAGCCCAAGGAACTGGAATTGATGGACGTGGCCCCCAACCAGATCGCCTCCATCGCCGCCAGCCTGATCCCCTTCCTGGAGCACAACGACGCCAACCGCGCGCTGATGGGCTCCAACATGATGCGCCAAGCCGTGCCCCTGCTGCGCCCCGAGGCCCCCATCGTGGGCACCGGCCTGGAGCAGCGCGTGGCCCACGACAGCCGGGTGCTGCTCACCGCCGAAGGTGACGGTACCGTGAAGTACGTGGACAGCAGCAAGATCATCATCGACTACAAGCGCAACGAGGACCAGCGCGTGGTGAGCTTCGATGGCGATGAGAAGGAGTACAAGCTCACCAAGTTCATGAAGACCAACCAGAGCACCTGCATGAACCTGCGGCCCCTGGTGGTGAAAGGGGAGAAGGTGATCGCCGGGCAAACGCTCTGCGAAGGCTACAGCACCGCCGATGGCGAGCTGGCCATCGGCCGCAACCTGGTGGTGGCCTTCATGCCTTGGAAGGGCTTCAACTTCGAGGATGCCATCGTGATCAGCGAACGCGTGGCCCGGGAGGACATGTTCACCTCCATCCACATCGATGAGTACATCATGGAGGTGCGCGACACCAAGCGCGGCCAGGAGGAACTCACCGCCGACATCCCCAACGTGAGCGAAGAAGCCACCAAGGACCTCGACGAAAACGGCCTGATCCGCATCGGCGCCGAAGTGAAGGAGGGCGACATCCTCATCGGCAAGATCACCCCCAAGGGTGAAACCGACCCCAGCCCCGAGGAAAAGCTGCTGCGCGCCATCTTCGGCGACAAGGCCGGCGACGTGAAGGACGCCTCGATGAAGGCCCCGCCCAGCACCAAGGGCGTGGTGATCGACAAGAAGCTCTTTGCCCGCGCCGTGAAGGACAAGAAGACCAAGGGCAACGAAAAAGCCATCATTGAACAGATCGCCAAGGAAGAGGCCAAGGAACTGGCCGAACTGAAGAACCTGCTGGTGGAGAAGCTCATGACGCTGATCGGGGGCGAAAACTCCAACGGCGTCTTCAACAAGTACAAGGAAGAACAAGTCCGCAAAGGGGTGAAGTTCAGTTCCAAGGTGCTTGAGAAAGTGGACTACATCACCGTGGACCCCACCGACTGGACCGCCGACAAGAAGAAGAACGAGCTCGTGCGCCAGTTGATCCACAACTATACCATCCGCCACAGCGACATCAGCGGGGCCTACAAGCGCAAGAACTTCCAGGTGAGCATCGGCGACGAACTGCCCACCGGGATCATGAAGCTGGCCAAGGTGTACCTGGCCAACAAGCGCAAGCTCACCGTGGGCGACAAGATGGCCGGCCGCCACGGCAACAAGGGCATCGTGTCCAAGATCGTGCGCGACGCCGACATGCCCTTCCTCGCCGACGGCACCCCGGTGGACATCGTGCTCAACCCCTTGGGCGTGCCCTCCCGCATGAACCTGGGCCAGATCTATGAGACCGTACTGGGCTGGGCCGGCCTGAAGCTGGACCGCATGTACGCCACCCCCATCTTCGACGGGGCGTCCGTGGACCAGATCAACGCGCAGACCGACGAGGCCGGCATTCCCCGCTACGGAAAGGCCTACCTTTATGATGGAGGTACCGGCGTGCGCTTCGACCAGCCCGCCACCGTGGGGGTGATCTACATGCTCAAATTGTCGCACATGGTTGACGACAAGATGCACGCGCGTTCCATCGGGCCCTACAGCCTCATCACCCAGCAGCCGCTCGGTGGCAAGGCCCAGTTCGGTGGCCAGCGCTTCGGTGAAATGGAAGTATGGGCGCTGGAGGCCTTCGGCGCCGCCAACATCCTCCAGGAGATCCTCACCGTGAAGAGCGACGACGTCATCGGCCGTGCCAAGGCCTACGAGGCAATCGTGAAGGGCGACCCCCTGCCCACCCCCGGCATCCCGGAATCATTCAACGTTCTGCTGCACGAACTCCGCGGCCTCGCCTTGGAGGTGAGCCTGGAGAGCGAGGCCGACATCATTAACAAGCCCAACGCCTGAGCGCCATGACGATGATCAAAAAGGAAGTGAAGCTGTCGAGCCAGTTCGACAAGATCGTCATCAGCCTGGCGAGCCCCGAGAAGATCCTCGAGCGCAGCCACGGCGAAGTGACCAAGCCTGAAACGATCAACTACCGCACCTACAAGCCCGAGCGCGACGGCCTGTTCTGCGAACGCATCTTCGGGCCCGTGAAGGACTTCGAATGCCACTGCGGCAAGTACAAGCGCATCCGCTACAAAGGCATCGTGTGCGACCGGTGCGGGGTGGAAGTGACCGAGAAGAAAGTGCGCCGCGAGCGCATGGGCCACATCCAGCTCACCGTGCCCGTGGCACACATCTGGTATTTCCGCAGCCTGCCCAACAAGATCGGCTACCTCCTGGGCCTGCCCACCAAGAAGCTGGACCAGATCATCTACTACGAACGCTACGTGGTGATCCAGCCCGGCCAAGGTACCGTGAACAAGGAGGGCGAGCCCATCCAGTACCTGGATTTCCTCACCGAGGAAGAATACCTGGACATCCTGGAGGCCGTGGGCAAGGACAACCAGTACCTGGAGGACACCGACCCCAACAAGTTCATCGCCAAGATGGGCGCCGAGGGCCTGCATGAACTGCTGCGCCGCCTCGACCTGGACAGCTTGAGCTACGACCTGCGCCACAAAGCCAACACCGAGACCAGCCAGCAGCGCAAGAACGAGGCCCTCAAGCGCCTCAATGTGGTGGAAGCCTTCCGCGATGCCAACAGCCGCCGCGAGAACAAGCCCGAGTGGATGATCGTGAAGGTGGTGCCCGTGATCCCGCCTGAACTGCGGCCCTTGGTACCCTTGGACGGCGGCCGTTTCGCCACCAGTGACCTCAACGACCTCTACCGCCGTGTGATCATCCGCAACAACCGCCTCAAGCGGCTTGTGGAGATCAAGGCACCGGAGGTGATCCTGCGCAACGAGAAACGCATGTTGCAGGAAGCCGTGGACAGCCTGTTCGACAACAGCCGCAAGAGCAGCGCCGTGAAGAGCGAGAGCAACCGCCCCCTGAAATCCCTCAGCGATTCGCTCAAGGGCAAGCAGGGCCGCTTCCGCCAGAACCTGCTCGGTAAGCGCGTGGACTACAGCGCCCGTTCCGTGATCGTGGTGGGCCCCGACCTGAAACTCCATGAGTGCGGCCTGCCCAAGGACATGGCCGCCGAGCTCTATAAGCCGTTCATCATCCGCAAGCTCATCGAGCGCGGCATCGTGAAAACGGTGAAGAGCGCCAAGAAGATCGTGGACAAGAAGGAGCCCGTGATCTGGGACATCCTGGAGAACGTGATCAAGGGCCACCCGGTGCTGCTCAACCGGGCACCCACGCTCCACCGCTTGGGCATCCAGGCCTTCCAGCCCAAGCTCATCGAGGGCAAGGCCATCCAGCTCCATCCCCTGGTGACCACCGCCTTCAACGCCGACTTCGACGGTGACCAGATGGCCGTGCACCTGCCCCTGGGCCATGCAGCCATCCTGGAGGCGCAGTTGCTCATGCTCGCCAGCCACAACATCCTCAACCCGGCCAACGGCGCGCCCATCGCGGTGCCCAGCCAGGACATGGTGCTCGGCCTTTACTACATCACCAAGGGACGCAAGAGCGAAAAGGACCGCCCGGTGAAAGGGGAAGGCTCCGTGTTCTACAGCCCCGAGGAAGTGAGCATCGCCTACAACGAAGGCAAGTTGGACCTGCACGCCTGGCTGAAGGTGCGCTGGACCGACCCCAACGGGGAGAACAGCCTCATTGAAACCACCACCGGCCGCGTGCTCTTCAATGCCGTGGTGCCCGAGGAAGTGGGCTACATCAACGAGGTCCTCACCAAGCGCTCCTTGCGGGACATCATCGGCCGCGTGGTGCGTGAAAGCGGCACGGCCAAGGCAGCCAAATTCCTCGATGACATCAAGGAACTGGGCTTCATGAGCGCCTTCCGCGGCGGCCTCAGCTTCAACCTGGCCGACGTGGTGATCCCCGTCGAAAAGGACAAGCTGATCAATGCGGCACGTTCCGAGGCCGACGAGGTGACGGCCAACTACAACATGGGCCTGATCACCAACAACGAGCGCTACAACCAGACCATCGACATCTGGACGCACACCAACAGCAAGCTCACCTTTGCGTTGATGGAGCGCCTGAAGACCGACAACCAGGGCTTCAATTCCATCTACATGATGATGGATTCCGGCGCCCGCGGCTCCAAAGAGCAGATCCGCCAGCTCAGCGGCATGCGCGGCCTGATGGCCAAGCCCCAGAAGAGCGGTGGTGGACAGGACATCATCGAGAACCCCATCCTCTCCAACTTCAAGGAGGGCCTCTCCATCCTGGAGTACTTCATCTCCACCCACGGTGCCCGTAAAGGCCTGGCCGATACCGCACTGAAGACCGCCGACGCCGGTTACCTCACCCGCCGATTGGTGGACGTGGCCCAGGACGTGGTGATCACCGCCGATGACTGCGGTACCCTCCGCGGCCTGGTGGCCACCGACCTGGTGAAGAACGAGGAAGTGGTGGAACCGCTGCGCGACCGCATCTTGGGCCGTACCGTGGTGAATGATGTGGTGCACCCCCAAACCGGTGAACTCATCATCGCCAGCGGCGAAAACGTTTCCGAGGAGATCGCCAGCGCCATCGGCAGCAGCCCCATTGAGGAAGTGGAGGTGCGCAGCGTGCTCACCTGTGAACAACGCCACGGGGTCTGTGCCAAATGCTATGGCCGCAACCTGGCCACCGGCCGCATGGTGCAGCATGGCGAGGCCGTGGGCGTGATCGCCGCGCAGTCCATTGGTGAACCGGGTACCCAGCTTACCCTGCGTACCTTCCACGTGGGTGGTGTGGCCGGCAAGATCACCGAGGACAGCCAGATCCTGGCCAAGTACGACGGCCGCCTGGAGATCGACGAACTGCGCACCGTGAAAAAGAAGGACCGCAACGGCGAGGATGCCGAGGTGGTCATCAGCCGCAGCGCCGAAATGCGCATCGTGGACAACAATACCGGCATCGTCCTCACCACCAGCCACATTCCCTATGGGGCCATGTTCTTCTCCAAGGCGGGGAAAACGGTGGCCAAGGGTGAAATGATCTGCCAGTGGGACCCGTACAACGCCGTGATCATCTCCGAGCTCGCCGGTGTGCTGGCCTTCGAGAGCATCGAAGAGAGCGTCACCTTCCGCGAGGAGATCGACGAACAGACCGGCTTCACCGAAAAGGTGATCGTGGAAAGCCGTGACAAGCGCAAGAACCCGATCATCAAGATCATCGACGCCAAGAGCAAGGAGGAGGTCAAGAGCTACTCCCTGCCCGTGGGCGCGCACATCTCGGTGAACGACGGCGCCAAGGTGGAGGCCGGCGACATCCTGGTGAAGATCCCCCGCAGCTCCGGCAAGGGTGGTGACATCACCGGTGGCCTGCCCCGTGTTACCGAGCTCTTCGAGGCCCGGAACCCCAGCAACCCCGCCGTGGTCAGCGAGATCGACGGCATCGTGGCCTACGGCAAGATCAAGCGTGGCAACCGCGAGATCATCGTGGAAAGCCGCACCGGCGAGCACAAGTTCTACCTCGTGCCCCTGAGCAAGCACATCCTGGTGCAGGAGAACGACTTCGTGAAGGCGGGACAACCGCTGAGCGACGGCTCCATCAGCCCGGGCGACATCCTGGACATCCAAGGCCCCACCCGCGTGCAGGAATACCTGGTGGATGAGGTGCAGGACGTGTACCGCATGCAGGGCGTGAAGATCAACGACAAGCACTTCGAGGTGATCGTGCGCCAGATGATGCGCAAGGTGGAGATCGAAGACCCCGGCGACACCCGCTTCCTGGAACGCCAAGCCGTGATGAAAGCCGAGTTCATGCAGGAGAACGACGCGATGTTCGACAAGCTGGTGGTGACCAGCGCGGGCGACAGCGCCAACCTCAAGGAAGGCCAGATCATCACCATGCGCAAGCTGCGCGATGAGAACAGCGTGCTCAAGCGCAAGGATGGCAAGCTCGTGGAAACACGCTCCGCCACCCCGGCCACCAGCCGCCAGTTGCTCATGGGCATCACCCGTGCCTCGCTGCAAACCGAGAGTTTCATCAGCGCGGCCTCCTTCCAGGAAACCACCAAGGTGCTCAACGAAGCGGCCGTGGCTGCCAAGGAAGACGGCCTCAAGGGCTTGAAGGAGAACGTGATCGTGGGCCATCTCATCCCTGCCGGTACCGGCACCCGTTCCTTCCAAAAGGACCTGGTGTACGGCAAGGAAGAATACACCCGCCTGATGGCCTCCAAACTGGCCGAACAGGAGATCGAGGAGTGATCAACGGGGCCCCCTTCCCCCCGCGGGAAGGGGGCCGCCTTCACCACAGGCAGGCCCTGCCTGCCCGCTGTGTGAGCCAACCAGAACCAATCCATGGCAGACGAAAAGAACCAAGCCCGCCCCAACCAGCTGAACATCGAGATCAGCGAGGAGGTGGCCGATGGCATCTACAGCAATCTGGCGATCATCACCCACAGCAATTCGGAGTTCGTGCTGGATTTTGTGCGCGTGATGCCCGGCGTGCCCAAAGCCAAGGTGAAGGCCCGCGTGCTGCTCACCCCGCAGCATGCCAAACGGCTCATGCATGCCCTGGCCGATAACGTGCATAAGTTCGAGGCCGTGCACGGCGCCATCCGTGAAAGTGAGATGCCCGAGATACCGATGAACTTCGGTGGTCCTCCGGCACAAGCCTGAGCACCGCGCAATTGCGCCAACACGAACAAGCCCCGGCATGCCGGGGCTTGTTCGTGTTGGCCGCCGCCTCTTCGGCACAGCTTCATTCCAGCGCCGATTGTGAGAAGATCACGTAGCCGAAGTTCACGCTCCATACCCAAGGCTTGCGCAAGCCGTCGAAATAGCTGGTGTTGAACCACAACGGCCCCAACGGGGTTTGGTAGATCAACGATCCGCTGGCCAGGAAGTAGCGCGAACTGATGGCCTCACCTTCGCCGGTGGCATTGCCGGGTTCACGCTCCAGCGTTTTGTACGGTTGGAAAACGTACCCCTCCAAGCGCAGGTCGAACTTGTTGCGTGCCACCGCGATGATGGTGCGAGCGCCGCCAGCCAAGTATTGCGAGGCGCGGTATTTCTCCAGGAAGTAGGTCCGGCTTTCCGGTGTGGGCTGGAATACCGGCGTTTGCAACAAGGTGCCCGTGTAGTTCTGGAAAAAGGGCTGGGCGCTGTACACCCCCTCGCCGAAAATGCCGAACTTGAAGTGGCCGCGGGGCAGGAAGTACTTGTCCAAGGTGGCCTTCAGTACCACCCAGTCGTGGCGTGCGCGATAGTCGCTCCGTTGGGTGGACCGCGAACCGGGCAGGGTGTTCTCCGCCCCCCCGATGTACCGCGCGCTCACCCGCAGCATTTCCCCGTTGTTGGGCTGCTGCTTGCGGTTGAGGCTGTTGCGCTCCAAGGCCAACCCAGCCGTGCCAAACTTGAATTCGGTGACGTCCGCCGTGTCCAGTGCGACAAAGTCGCTGGACTGGTAGTAGCTGTCCTTGGTCTGGGCGTATTTTCCATCGAACCGCAGCAGGCCCTTGTTCCCCAAGGCCATGCCGGCATTCGCGCCGCCCCACAGTTCCCGGCGTACGATGTAGGAGGGGCGCACTTCCTGGAAGAAGGAGGTGAACCCGCTGAAGTGGTCCCAGCGGTTCAAGGTGAGCGAAGGCTCCAGGTAAATGGGCATGCGCGAACTGAGGTCGGTGCGCCAGCGCAACCGCCCCGAAGTGTAGAACTTGCCGAAATAACCCGTGCCTTCCAAGGTGCTGCTGGTACGGCCGAAGATGTTGTAGCGGGCGGAGATCATCCCCGCGTTCACCGGCCGTGAACTGATGAGCCCGCCGAAGCGGACTTCCAGCGGACGTTCACGCTTCACCCACAGGTCCAGGTCGAAGTTGCCGCGTTCGGGCACATAGGTGGCCTGCGGAAAGAGGCCGCCCACATTGTTGTCTGCGTACAATCTGAAGTAGCGTGGCTTGAGTTGCTGGTCGGTGATCGGCTCGTTGTGCTTGTTCAACAGGCGCTCGCAGTACAACGACTGCCCCTTGTTCAAGCCATTGAACCGGATGTCGCCGAATACCACGGCCGGCGACCGGCTTCGGAACTGTGTCCTGGCCTTGGCCAATACGTCCTTGTCTTGCCGGCGGTGCACCTCGGCAAGGATGGTGGGCATGGCTGCCATCGCCGCGGCGTACCCCTCGGCAATGGCCTGTTCGGCCTTGTCGAAATCAAAGATGGTGACCGTGGTGTTCGGCTCGATGATCACCCCGGGATCGCACGGCAGCACGTAGTCCGTGGGCTGCGTCATCAACGACTTCAACTGGCCCATCAGGTCATCCTCGGTGGGTGGCGGGGCGTTGTAGGCCACGTTGCTGCCGATGATGTAGTCCGGCATGAAGGCTTCGTACATCACGTCCGCCGGGAAGTTGTTGTACATGCCCCCGTCCATCATCAAATGGCCGTTGATCTGGATCGGCTTGAAGTAGAAGGGATAGCTCATGCTGGCACGCACCGCCATGGCCAGGTCCCCTTCGCTGAACACCACTTCCTGCCGCGCGGTAACGTCGGAGGCCACGCACCGGTAAGGCACGAACAGGCTGTCCATGTCATACTTCGCGGCGGCGGACACACCGGCGAACATCCGCATCTGCTCATGATCGATCAGTACCGGGGAGCGCAGGTTGGTGGGCAGGGACAGCTGCAGGGCCGTGTCCACGTTCAGGCCCAGGGCGAGCATGGATGCATCGGGCATGTCCTGCTTGAAGTAGTAGGTGTAGGCCGGTTCCACGCCGCCGTAGGCCATCAGCTGGTACAGCTCGGTCTGGAACAGTGAATCCATTTCCAGGGGTGAGACACCCGAGGCATAGAGCGCGCCCACCAACGCCCCCATGCTGCTGCCGGTGATGTAGTCGATGGGAACATGGTTCTCCTCCAAGGCCTTGAGCACGCCGATGTGGCTCAGCGCGGAGGCCCCGCCACCGCTCAGTACCACGCCGATGCGTTGCGCGCTGGCGCCAAGAGCCGTGATCAGGGCGAGCAGGAGGATGGTGGTCCGCATCAAAGGCATGGCAGCGGTCCAAAAATAGTGCGCTGCTTCCGGGGCTTCAGTTGCCCAGCCGACCGAACAGTTCCCTGAAGTAGTGCGGGGAGCGCAGCAGGTGGCTTCCGTACCAGCAGAAGGGCTCGCCGTCCACCAGCAACACCGTGGCCCCGGGCAGCAGTTGCCGCAGTTCATCGGCATGGGCGGCCTTGAACGGGTAGGGTTCAGAACTGAGCAGCACCAGGTCGGGCCTGGGTTCCTCACCAGACCCTTGGCGCAACCGTGCCTCCACCATCGGGTATCGGTCCGTGCCTGAGCCGAACATGTTCTCGAATCCGCAACGCTGAAGCATGTCGTGGATGAATGTGCCCGCACCGGCGGCCATGTAGGGCTTGCGCCAGATCAGGTAGGCCGCGCGCCGTGGTGAAGGGGAGGGGCGGAGGGCCGTGAATCCGGCCGATATGCGGTCCGCCAGGTCGGCAGCGGCGGCATCGGTCCCCGTTATTGCGCCGATTTGGCGGATCATTTCCAACGCCCCCGCCAGCTCGTTCACATCGCTCATCCACACGGGGAATTCCCGCTCCAGTGCTTCGATGTCCGCGCGTTCGTTCTCCTCCCTGTTGCCGATGATCAGGTCCGGCCCCAGTGCGCGGACTTTCTCCAGGTCCACGCTCTTGGTGCCGCCCACCCGGGGCTTGTGGCGGAACCACTGCGGCGGGTGGATGCAGAACTTGGTGATGCCCACCACGCGTTCACCCAAGCCCAGGTCGTACAGCAGCTCGGTTTGTGAGGGAACCAAGGAGATGATGCGTTGGGGAAGCTCCGGCACAACCACCGTTCGCCCCATCTGATCAAGGGATTGAGGCATCTCACAACTCACGGCAAAGCGTTACTTCAGCTTCCCGATGATATCCTGCTTGGTGATGATGCCGTAGCCGTTCGGCAATTCGACCAGCACGGCCGGACTGCCGTTGGCAAGTTGCTTCGCGATCTCCTCCAGGCGTGTGTCCGGTTGCATGACCGGCAAGGCTGGGTCCATGAGCACCCTTACGGCCTGCAAGCGTACATCGCTGTCCTCCAGGATGGCATCGAACAGGCGGGCGTCGGTGAGCGTGCCCACCGGTTTGCCCTTGTCGAACACGGGCAATTGGTCAATGTTGTGTGCCCGCATCTTGTCGATTGCGTTGCGCACCGGTTCATCGGCTTCCACGCTCACCAACGCCAGGTCCTTGCCCTTGAGCAAATCGGCCGCCTTGGGCTTTTCGTCCAGAAAACCGCGCTCGCGCATCCAGTCATCATTGAACATCTTGCCCAAGTAGCGCGTGCCGTGGTCGTGGAAGATCACCACCACCACGTCGCTCGGTTTCAGTTTGGCCTTCAGCTGCATCAGCCCGGCCATGGCAGCGCCGGCGCTGTTGCCCACGAAGATGCCCTCTTCCCGGGTGATCTTCCGGGTGTAGATCGCCGCATCGCGGTCGGTCACTTTCTCAAACAGGTCGATCACGCTGAAGTCCACGTTTTTCGGAAGGAAATCTTCCCCGATGCCTTCGGTGATGTACGGGTAGATCTCGTTCTGGTCGAATTCTCCCGATTCCTTGTATTTCTTGAACACCGAACCGTAGGTGTCGATGCCCCACACTTGGATGGCCGGGTTCTTTTCCTTGAGGAAGCGCCCCGTACCGGTGATGGTGCCGCCGGTGCCCACACCCACCAGCAGGTGCGTCACCTTTCCGTCGGTCTGCTCCCAGATCTCCGGGCCGGTAGTTTCGTAATGCGCCTGGCTGTTGCTCAGGTTGTCGTACTGGTTAGGCTTCCACGCGTTGGGCGTTTCCTTTTCCAAACGCGAGCTCACCGAGTAGTAGGAGCGGGGATCTTCGGGTTCCACGTTGGTGGGGCATACGATCACCTCCGCCCCGAATGCGCGCAGGGCGTCCACTTTTTCCTTGCTCTGCTTGTCCGTGGTGGTGAAGATGCACTTGTAGCCCTTGATGATCGCCGCCATCGCGAGGCCCATTCCGGTGTTGCCGCTGGTGCCTTCGATGATGGTGCCGCCGGGCTTCAGCTTGCCGCTTTTTTCCGCGTCCGCGATCATCTTCAGCGCCATCCGGTCCTTGATGCTGTTCCCGGGGTTGAAGGTTTCCACCTTGGCCAGCACCGTACAGGGCAATTCAGCCACCAACCGGTTCAGTTTCACCAAGGGCGTGTTGCCCACCGTGCTCAGGATGTTCTCGTGGATCTTCATGCGCCGCGAAGGTAGGTTCGGTAGGGGCGGACCACGGTCGGCCCCTACTCAAACCGGATCGCCTTCGCCGGCGCTATCCGCGAAACGTACATGCTGGGCACCACCAAGGCCAATACGCATACTGCCAGCACCCCGATGTTCAACGCGGCGATGGGCCAGAAGGAGAGGTCCACAGGCACCTGGTCCACGTAGTAGCTTTCAACCGGCAGGCGCACGATGCCCAGGTGCTGCTGCAACAAGGCCAGGCCGATGCCCAGTACGTCGCCCAGCACGATCCCGATGCCCAGGATGTACGCCGCATCGATCAGGAAGATCCGCCGGATGGCCCGGTTGCCCGTGCCCAGGGCCTTCAGCACACCGATCATGCGCGTGCGTTCCAGGATGATGATCAGCAGCGCCGAGGTCATGTTGATGATGGCCACGATCACCATCAGCAGGATCACTACCACCACGTTGGTGTCCAGTAGTTCCAGCCAGGAGAAGATCTCGGGGAATTTTTCCCGGGCGGTCACCGTGCGTTGGCCCACCCCCAGGTATTCGCTGTAGATCAGGTCGTCCATGGCCAGCAGGTCCGCCTTCGGTTGCAGCAGCACCTCGAAGCCCCCGCAGTAGTCCTGGTAGCTGCCGCCGCTGCCCCGCCGCGAGATTTGTGCCGTGGAAGGGGTGAGGCAGCCGACGTCCGTAACCGATGGATCCCGCTGGATCGTTATCCATGCCGTGTCCGGTAGAGTGCCGCCATGGTCGTGTACCACCAGCATCAAGGTGGTGTCTTTCCGGGTGCAGATCGCGTGCGGTCCTTTGCCCTGCAACGGGGTGCCCGGCCAGGAGTAGCTGAAGTCGCCGTCGCCGCCGAAGCCCAGGCCTTCGATGGTGATGCCCTCCTGGCCGGACAACTCGGGGGTGGCGATCTCCGCCTGCAAGCCCCACTGCGCGAAGCGTTGGATGTGCCCAAGGTCCACGTACACCACCTTGTGGTCCACTTTCTCAAGGCCGGTCTCGTAGATGCCCGTTACCCGGTATTTGCGCGGCCGGATGTCCTCCCGGCCTTTGATCAGGTACACGGTGAGCTCATCGCCGGTACCACGCTGCAAGCGCCGCGACAGCCAACTGCTGATGAGCACCTGCGGCCGCACGCTATCGCCGATGGCCAGCACCGTGCCGGCCACCAGATGCCCTTGCAGGAAGCTCCAATCGTGGTCACCGCCTACACCCTTTACCACCACGCCTTGGATGTCCCGGTCGGTTTCCACAAGGCCCGGCTGCAGGGCGAACACTTGGATGTGCTCAACGCCCGGCACCGTGTCCAGCCAAGGGTAGAAGGGCTGCTGGATCCGGATCCGTTCGGAGGCATTGGCATCGGCCTGCGTCAACGGCACAATCTCGATGTGTGCCCCGGCTCCCGTTACTTTGGCCCGGACTTCGCCTTGGAAGCCCGTGCTGATGCCCACCGTGAGGATCATGACCGCCATGCCGATCACAATGCCGAGTACAGCTATGACCACGATCGGGCGCGAAAGCCGGTCCTGCCGCTCGCTGTCGCTGAGGATGCGGCGCGCGATGAAATGTGCAAAGCCCATGGGGATCGCGGCGAAGATAGCCCGTGCCGTACGGCAGGCAGGAGTGCTCCTCGCCATCGCAGGGTGCCATGGCCCGGCACCCGCACAGGTGCCCGCGGCACACGCCAGCGCCGTGGTGGGCTATGCCAATGCCCGCGTACGTACAGGAGCCGAGCGCACCGATCGGTATGTCTCCGTGCTTCTGGGCCAACGCGTGGCCGTGGTCACCAACCAGACCGGTATGATCGGTCCGGTACACCTGGTGGATTCGCTCCTTTCCATCGGGGTGGACATCAAGAAGGTCTTCGCCCCGGAACACGGATTCCGTGGCGACGCCAGCGCCGGTGAACAGGTGGCCGATGAACGCGACAAGCGCACCGGCCTGCCACTGGTCTCTCTCTACGGCAAGAACAAAAAGCCCAGCCCCGCCCAGCTTGCCGATGTGGACTTCCTGCTCTTCGACATCCAGGACGTGGGCGTGCGCTTCTACACCTACATCAGCACGTTGCACTACGTGATGGAGGCCGCCGCGGAGAACAACAAGCCGCTCTTCGTGCTGGACCGGCCCAACCCCAACGGCTTCTATGTGGACGGCCCCGTGCTGGATACCGCCTTCCGGTCCTTTGTGGGCATGCACCCCGTACCGCTGGTCCACGGCATGACCATCGGTGAGTACGCCCAAATGATCAACGGCCAGCATTGGCTGAAGGACGGCGTGCAGTGCAACCTCACCGTGATCCCCTGCACCGGATACGACCATTCAACCTACTATGAACTGCCGGTCAGGCCCTCGCCCAACCTGCCCAACATGGCCGCCGTGTACCTGTACCCCGCACTGGGCCTTTTCGAGGGCACCATCGTCAGCGTGGGCCGTGGTACGGACAAGCCCTTCCAGTGCATCGGCTTCCCCGGCTGCACCTTGGGCGACTACAGCTTCATCCCGCGCTCCACGCCCGGGGCCGTGGACCCGCCCCACCAAGGCCAGGTCTGCACCGGTCTGGACCTTTCATCCTTCGGCGAGATCTACTCCCGCGCAGATCCCCGCCTCAGCCTCCAATGGCTCATCGGCATGTACCAAGCCTGCCCGGACAGGGCCGTGTTCTTCAACAGCTTCTTCAGCAAGCTCGCGGGCAGTGCCTCACTGCGCCACGCGGTCGAACAGGGAAGTACCGAAGACGAGATCCGCGCAAGCTGGCAGCAGGACCTGGAGGCGTTCAAGGAGATGCGCACGCCATACCTCCTCTACCCCGTACCCTGAAGGCTGCAGCCCGGAGGCGGCCGAAGGGCCTGCCAACTCCCTTTCACCACCATGGCCCCGGGCGCGTCGATGGGGCCCATTCGGGGGGATCATCCTGGCCACTGCCATGGGTCCTGTGTGCGGCTTCGGAGGCTCCCATCTAGGCTCGGAGTTCGCCTGTACCGAACCGGTACAACAAGCTAAATTTGTTCTGGAATTTTCTTGCGCAATCATTTTTCACCTTTATTTGTATAACCATGAACGAACTATTGCTTATCCCCCCCCCCACCGGGACGGCCGGCTGAACCGTTGAACGGGCGGATCCATTCCCATGCGCCCCGCGGTAAACAAGGGTTACTCGCTGCACTGGCCATGGTCACGTTTTCGGCAACGGCCCAAACCCCGCTAAGCGTTTCATTGCAGTCCGGCAACTTCAATGGCTACCAGGTCAAGTGCTTCGGCAAGCAGACCGGTGCCATCAATGCCACCGTTGAAGGCGGCACCGCTCCCTATCAATTCAGCTGGTCCAATGCGGCCACCACTGAGGACCTTACGGCACTGGCGGCAGGCTACTACAAGCTCACCGTCACCGATGCTGATTCCGCCGTGGCCGTAGCCGACATCACCCTCACTGAGCCTACCCCGCTGATCGTGGTTGCCGAGCCCTTCACCTGGCCCAATGGGTACAACGTAAGCTGCTTTGAGTGCTACAACGGCAGCATCGATGTTACCGTGGGCCAGGGCGTGCCGCCCTACACTTACCTCTGGAACGATAGCATCACCACCACGCAGGACCGCAGCAGCCTCGGCGCCAAGAAGCATTTTGTGGTGGTCACGGACGCCAACAACTGCTGGGTGAAATCCGAGAACGTCATCCTTACCCAGCCCGAGCGCCGTGTATGGGATCGTGGAGGTAACGCCGGTACCGATCCAGCCAACCAATATTTGGGCACGTCGGACAGCTTGGACGTGGTCTTCAAAAGCAACGGCCAGGAACGCCTCCGGCTGAAGGGCAACGGGGCGATCGGGCTCTGGGGCGCGGATACCACCATCGGGCCCTTGTACCGGGATGCGGACGGCACCTTGAAGATCGGTGGCGGCACCGATTTTTCCAATTTTCCGCCCAACAAGTGTTTCCTGCTTTCCAGCATGCCCTACTGGCAAACTAAAGGGAACAACTTTGCACAGCTCTGCCCCGATCAGGACCCCGTACTCGGCACCCTGTCCGCTAGTCCGCTCAAGGTGGTGACCAATGGCCTGGAGCGGCTGCGTTTGACCGCTGACGGCCTGTTGGGCATTGGTACCATAGCACCGGAAGCCAAGTTCCACCTGGCTGGCGATCTACTGGTGCGCGGTGGAACCGGTGGTGACATAGTGACCTCGTACAGTGCTACCACCGGTCCGGTGCTCTGGGCCCGCAACGCCCAAGCGGCATGGGGCCTTTCCATCTCACCCGATGGCAAGGGCCATATCCTCGGCGATTGGAACGACCCCCACCCGGTGATGACCTTCGCGTACAACAAGGTGGGCATCGGTACCGAGGACATGCCCAACGACGATTACAGCCTGTTCGTAGGCAAGGGGATTCTTACGGAAAGGGTGAAGGTGGCGCTACAAAGCACTTCGGAATGGAGCGACCATGTGTTCCAACCCAACTATCGTCTTATGCCGCTCCAAGAGGTGGAGGCTTTCATCAAGGAACATGGCCACTTGCCCGGTGTGTCTTCCGCAATGCAAATGGTGGAGCAAGGGCTGGACGTGGTGAAGACGGATGCGATGTTGATGGAGAAGATCGAGGAGATCACCTTGCACCTGATCGGCATGGAGAAGCGCGTAGTGGAGTTGGAAAGAGAGAATGCCACACTTCGCTCACGGATCATCGCTGGACAATGACGTGCCGAATGGCCCATACAAGAGTTCTTCCAAGCTGCCTGGGAGTAGCATTCGCGTACTTTGCAACAGGCATTGCTAACGCCCAAGTAGTTCCCAATGACCCGTTGTTCTCAACCCAATACGCCCTAAGTAAGATCAAAGCCCCGGATGCATGGGCCATAACTACGGGGGGCGAAACCGTCCAGGGGGATCCGATTGTAGTGGCGGTACTTGATGATGGCTTCGATTTGTCACATCCTGATATCTTGTTTTGGACCAATGCCGGTGAAGTTCCGGACAATGGGATTGACGATGATGGCAATGGATATGCGGATGACTACAATGGTTGGAATGCCGTCAATGCCAACGGAACGATCCCGAACCAGAATCACGGCACCCGTGTGGCTGGAATCGTGGGTGCACTTGGGAACAACGGCATTGGTATAGCAGGTATCAATTGGAATATCCGGATACTTCCAGTTGCAGTTCAGGCTTCGAACCCAACATCGGTCATCGCCGGATACCAGTATATCCGAACCGTCAGGCAACAATACAATTCGACGGGCGGCACTAGTGGTGCCTTTGTCGTTGTTACGAACTTATCTCAAAGTCTCGTCAATGCAGTTCCTAGTGACCATCCTGATTGGTGCTCCATTTATGATGCGTTGGGGAGCGAAGGGGTCTTGAATGTGAACGGACCGAAGAACTGGCATCGCGAGATCGGGGTTTCTTCCGGATTTCCCCCCTCTCCGTTCAATGACTTGCCTGCCCTTTGCAACAGCGAGTACCTGCTCGTGGTTACAAACACGGACTCAGGTGACCAACTCGTGGACCAAGGTGGTGCGGATGGAGCGCCTTGGAGCCACACGCATGTTGACCTTTCAGCTCCCGGGCATCTTGTGATGTCTACGGAACCTGGAGGCACTTATGACGATGAACAAACCGGCACTTCCTTCGCGGCACCTGCCGTGTCCGGAGCTATTGCGTTGATGTTCTCAGCGGCCTGTGACAATTTTATTCAAGAGTATAAAACAAACCCATCCTCTTCAATCTTGTATATCAAGGAGAAATTATTAGACAATACAGACCCAGTAGGCGGGTTAATATCGCTTATTGGGCATGGGAGGTTGAACATACATCGCGCACTAACTGCAATAACAGAAGAAAAACACGAATACCTGTCGTTGACCGGAGTGGTTGTGGATTCTGACCGACATGAGGCCATAATTGCGATTGAGACGGAGGACTATGTCCATAATGTCTCAGAGCAAGTCATATGTAAAGCAGGAGGGTTTGTTGAATTTCTTCCGAATACCAGCTTGATGCCGTCGAGTGATGGGTATTTTGAGGCGATCATTGACCCCATCGCATTTGAATGCGCAATTCCAATACAACCTCTTTATGTTTCACTTGTAGCACCTGATGTTGCGTATTGTGATGCTTGGGTCTCATGCAATGCGGCTGCATATGGAGGACTGCCACCATACACGTACAGGTGGGAAACGAGATTGACATCAAACAGCAATTGGACCGTTCATCCACAGACCAGCTATTTGTTGGTCCTCAATGGATACTACAATGACGACTTCTATGTGCGCGTGAGAGTAACGGACGATACGGGGAGCGAATCCTGGTCCGAAACCGAGCTTGTCACATGTATGGAGGGTATGATCCTGGAGGGGGAAGCTAATGACCAGGTGCGTACTTCTGCTTCGTCAGTGGATGTGAAGTCGTTTGATGTTGCGAGCGTGAAGAATGACGATTACTTGCGAGTGATTCCCAATCCGTCAGTTCAAGGCGTTTCTCAAATCAGGTACGTATCCATAGAGAATTACGTGATGGGATTCACTATCCACGATAATACAGGAAGGATGCTTTTCCCTTTTCAGCCCTGCTCGCGATACGAGGGTGTGGTCGGCATCGATTTTGTTGAAACCGTAGATTTGTCAAGCCTTACAGCCGGAAGCTACCTGTTGATCGTGTTGTTGGATGATGGATCGGTCCGAAGCGCACAATTCATCATCACGCCATGAATCGGAAGCTGATATGCCTGATCGCGTGGTGCCTGTGCGCATCCACGATGGTTGCTGCACAGGACGTATCCATCAGTCCCGTCCTTGAGGTGCTGGAACAGGATCATCAATCCCCTCGGATGATAGGAGCCTCGTTGTCGTTCAGGTTCCCCCTTGGAGATGAACGTTGTGTGATCGAAGTGAGACCGGATATTTCCCTAAGCCAGTGGATGGCCCTGCCTGATGCTTACGAGAGAAGGGATAGGCGCGTAGGCGGATCAATCGCTTTCCTGCGGACGAAGACGGTCAAATCGTTCTCGGTCGACTATGGCCTTGAAGCGGGATGGCATCGCAGAACGATATCGCTGCATCACCATTCGTCGTCCGAGGTCCTTGCGTATGGATCTTTGGGGGCCGGGTTGCAAGTGGCTTTGCGTTACTCGAGATTACAGGTCGTTCAACCGATCGTATCCCTTTGTCCGTTCTTCGATCTTCCATTGGATACAGCGGATCCCAACCTTACCGACCTTATACCTGCCGAAGGACTCTGGGGAGTTACTGTGCGGCTGGGTGTAGTATTTGGGCTGCCAGAGACAGCTGATTAACGCATTGAGGTGGTCGCGTTGAAACTTTCCTGGTGGGGTTGACCACCTCACAGCTTCATCAAGAAATAGAACACTGCATGGATCGCTTGGGCATGATGATCACGGTCATGGGGACGATCGCACCGATGGTTGCCCTGCACGCACAACCCGTATTGACGGCAGCCAACGGACCGGCACCGGGCCATACCATCGCGATGGCGGTTGTCATGGACCTTCCCGAACTCAACAGCGGCCCGAACTGCCTTTGGGATTTCACCTCTACAACCCAGGTGCTTACCACGGAAGTGGAGCTTGTAGCACCGGTCACCGCTTCGGGCGGTACGTCCTTCCCCTCCGCTACCGTAGCTGCCATGGCCAACGGCAATCCGAACGTGAATTTTCTGAAGTTGGGCCCTAATGGCCTGGAGACCGTGGGCGTGTACAACGGGCAAACGATCACCTATTCGGATCCGTTGAAAACATTGGTCTACCCCTGCACCTTCCAAACCACTTGGGCCGACACCTACCAGACGAATACGGACCAAGGTTCGCGCTCCTACTTGGCTGATGCGTACGGCGACCTGGTCTGCGCCGCGGGCACGGTGGAAGGGGTGCTACGGGTGCGTTCCGTCTTCCTTTCATCGGCGACGGTGGTAGGGGGCGTTCAGCATGTGGACAGCATCATATCGGACACCTATTGGAGCCCTGCTTTCCCATGGCCGGTGGCCACCACCACCAACGTGAGGTCATATGCGAACGGGCAATTGACCCAGGAGCAGCATGGTGGCTCGGTGATCGCGGAGTTTCCCTCGGCCGTGCAGGAAACAACAACACGGCATGCCATTATTGTGGCACCCAACCCAGCCTCGGAGATGGTCAAGTTGACAAGCTCCCACGGCTTGGAGGAAGTGCAGGTATTGGATGCCACCGGCAGGGTGGTGCTCCATGTCCCTGTCGCTGGGCGCAGCTTGGTCGAATTACCCCTTTTGGGCCTTGGTAGCGGCAGCTACATGATCCGCGCTCGGGACAACCGGGGTTTTTGGCACGTGGAGAAACTCGTTAAGCGGTAGTCGTGGAATAGATCTCATCAGCTCCACTTCCGCTGGGCCCTTGTTGGTTTACTACTCGCACAGGGTCTCCGCCTCGGGACCCCTGCGCAACCTGCTTTCGGCTTCCGCACCTGTTCGTTCGTATTCTTCAACGTGCCGTGGTGCCACTTTCTTTGGCACTTTCCCTATTGGAATTGGTTGAAGATCATGGTGTTCACGAAGGCCTGTGATCATGCCCGTTGATGGAAGCAGAGTGCCACGGGGAAGCGAGGACATATATTCGAAGCCGTGTCATGCCCAACTGCGATTGAAGGATATGTCACATTGGAAGGAGCGCAGAGTCCCGAGGCGGAGACCCATTTCAGGACGAGTCATGGCTTCCTACAGAGCTTCAGGCTCGCCTATGAATAAGGTGCCCTTGCTCAGCCTACTGTTGGCCCTGATCTTGGGGTCGGGTCCGCAGGATGTTCTTGCCAAGGGCCACCACCCCAAGGTGGATCAGCGATGGTTTTTCGGCACGGCATTGAACTACAACTTGCCTACTGGCCAGTTGTACTTTCCGCCAACATTCAATCCGGTGTTCAGTTCGACAAGGACCATGGTGGGCGGCGGTTTTTCATACACCCCGAGCTTCTCTTACGCGCTAAGGATCGGCTATGATCGATCTTTCACTAAAAATGGTGTCCATGGGTTCACCGCCGGGCTAGGATTCACTGACCGGAAGCGAATATTACAATTCAAAGACTATACTTTATTCTATAACGGTATGCAATACAAACAATACACAGACAGATTTGTCTTTAATGATTTGGATCTGGAATTGCACTTTGCCTACCGTTTTCGCATGAATCGAACCACAGCTCAACTCGGAGCAATGGGCCTAGTTCGAACCCAATACATCATGCATGACTATCAGTTGGACGGTGATCACTACGAGGTGAAGAGTAACCATTGGTACAAGCTCAGTAGGTGGTATCCGGCCGTTCAAATAAACTATCATTTCCTAGCCAAGGGTAAATTCCGAATGGATATGTTCGTTGGTGGTAATCGAAGGATGTTCCCTGACAAATCGGATACGGCATGGTTAGATATTCAAGTCGGAGTGCAAGTCTCTCTCGTGAAACAGATGAAGCGAAGACGGTAGCTCATCACATGATCAACCCGTCCCAACTCCCGCCGGTGTTCCCGGCCAAAGGGCGGCGGGAACCTCGAAGAACCTCGTTCCGGCATCATAGCCGTACTTTCGGCCGGAAGGCCACGTTGTTCGATCACGGCCTTGCAAGCAAGTCCTGGATGCGTCTGCCGATCCTGCTTCCGCTCCTCTTCCTTACTGCCGTTGCACGCGGCCAGGAAGCGCCCATCCGGCGTTGGACCCTCGGTGCCGGCATAGGTGCTGGCATCAGCTACCGGTCACTCACCGCCACTGCACCATCCGCCACCAGCAACGCCATCATCGATCTGCGCAATGACCGGGAGGAACCGCTCCTGGTGCCGGGCGGTCAAGTGGACCTGGGCTACCAGCTCACGGGCAAGGTGGCCTTGGAAGCCGGGTTGTACTATGCGCAGTTGGGCTGGCAGCAGCGCATCCGTATGGAAGACTTGACCTTCGGGGATTGGATCGACCCGCGCCGCGGTTTCATCTACGCCACCGAAGGAGTGATGTTCGACCGGATCAACCTCAGTGACGTATACCACCACCTGGGCCTGCGGTTGGGCGCCACCTTCACCTGGGGACAAGGACGCTGGCGTTCGGTGACTTCCGCAGGGGTTGCCCCCGCTTTCCTGATCGCCGTACGCCATCGGTCAATGACGGTATACGAAGATGGCCACCGCACCCGTGAAAGACGGGAGCCGAAGGAGACCTTCAACTCGTTCAACATGTTCCCCTACTTCGCCACCGGATTGTCCTTCCACCCGGGAGGGCGCTGGATATGGCAGCTGCAGCCTGCTGTCAGGTATGGCGTACTGCGCATCATTGATGCACCGATCACCGCCCATTTGTTCAGCGGCACCTTGGAGTTCGGTGTCCGCTACACGCTGTGAGAGGCCCTGCAGCCTCCGCGCGAGCGATGTCATGTAAGCCGGTCGCCCGCTAGGCCGTTTCTTTGTACCCACAATGGCAACAAAGACCGAACACGCGCCTGGTACGGCCACCTTGGAGGAGGGCACCTTGGAAACCGCAAAGAAGCTCGGCCTGCGGGAGGAGGAGTTCGAGCGCATCCGGGAGATCCTGGGCCGCACCCCCAACTTCACTGAGCTGGGCATCTACAGCGCCATGTGGAGCGAGCATTGCTCCTACAAAAACTCCATCACCCTGCTGAAGACGCTGCCGCGCAAGGGTCCGCGCATCCTGGCAGAAGCCGGGCAGGAGAACGCCGGCCTCATCGACATCGGCGATGGATGGGCCTGTGCCTTCAAGATCGAAAGCCACAACCACCCCAGCGCCATTGAACCCTACCAAGGCGCGGCAACCGGCGTGGGCGGCATCAACCGCGACATCTTCACCATGGGCGCAAGACCCATCGCCCAGCTCAACTCGCTTCGTTTCGGCGACATCGCCAACACCGCCAGCAGCCGCTGGCACATGCGCGGCGTAGTGAAAGGTATCGGCGACTATGGCAATGCATTCGGCGTGCCCGTGCTCGGCGGTGAGGTCTTCTTCGACCCCTGCTACACCACCAATCCCCTGGTGAACGCCATGAGCGTGGGCATCGTGCGCACCGACAAGGTGATCAGCGCCACCAGCCACGGCGTGGGCAACCCCGTGTACATCGTGGGCAGCGCCACTGGCAAGGACGGCATCCACGGCGCTTCCTTCGCCAGCAAGGACATCACCGGCACCAGCATGGACGACCTGCCCGCCGTGCAGGTGGGCGATCCTTTCATGGAGAAGCTCCTATTGGAAGCCTCCCTGGAACTGGCCGATACCGACGCCATCATCGGCATGCAGGACATGGGGGCGGCGGGCATCATCTGCAGCACCAGTGAAATGAGCGCCAAGGGCGGCTGCGGCATGGACATCAACCTGGACCAGGTACCCCTGCGGCAGGGCGGCATGCAACCCTGGGAGATCCTGCTCAGCGAAAGCCAGGAACGTATGCTGGTGGTGGTGAAGAAAGGCCGCGACAAGGAGGTACAGGCCATCTTTGAAAAGTGGGACCTCCACTGCGAACAGATCGGAACAGTGACCGAGGGCAACACCCTGCGGTTCCATTGGCATGGTGGCCTGGTGGCCCAAGTACCGGCTGACAGCCTGGTACTGGGCGGTGGAGCACCGGTGTACCGGCGGGAGCAGCAGGAACCCGCCTCCTTCGCCGAAAGCAAGAAATTCCGTACGGACATGGTGCCCGTACCGGATGATCTGGAGCAGGTGGGCTATGAGCTGTTGGCCAGCCCCAACATCGCCAGCAAACGCTGGGTGAGCGAACAGTATGACACCATGGTGCGCACCTTGAACATGAGCACCAATGCCCCCAGCGATGCGGGCCTGGTGCTCCTGCGCGAAACCGGCGGCAACAAAGGCTTAGCCGTCACCGTGGACTGCAACGCCCGCTATGTGAACGCCGACCCGTATGTGGGCACCATGATCGCCGTGGGCGAGGCCGCCCGAAACATCGTGTGCAGCGGGGGGGAACCTGCCGGGGTCACCAACTGCCTCAACTTCGGCAACCCGTACGATCCCGAGGTATACTGGCAGTTCGCGCAGGCCATCAAGGGCATGGGCGAGGCCTGCACCGAGTTCAAGACCCCCGTCACCGGCGGAAACGTCAGCTTCTACAACCAATCGGTGATCAACGACCACGAGGTGGCCGTGTTCCCCACACCCACCATCGGCATGGTCGGTATCGTGGACGACGTGCAGAAGCGCATGACCCTCGCCTTCCAGTCCAAGGGCCACTTGATCTTCCTCATCGGCAAGGTCACCGACGACATCGCCTGCAGCGAATACCTGGTGAAGCATCATAACGTGCACAACTCCCCCGCGCCCTACTTCAACCTGCAGGAGGAGCACGTGATGCAGGTGGTGGTCTCCCACCTCATCAAACGTGGCCTCATCACCGCGGCGCATGATGTGAGCGATGGTGGCCTGTGGACCACCTTGGTGGAGATGGGCATGCCCAACGACCTCGGCTTCGACATCGTGACCGACAGCGAGGTGCGCCCTGATGCCTTCCTCTTCGGTGAAGGACAGGGCCGCGTGGTGGTCGCCATCACCGAGGAACAGGAGGAAGGCTTCCTGGACCTGATGCGCCTGAGCAAGGTGCCCTTCATCTTACTGGGCCACGTTACCAAGGGCAAACTCATGGTGGACGACGAGCCTTTCGGCTTCATCGCCGATGCCCGCACGGCTTTCATGGGGGCCATTCCGGCCATCATGGAGGAGAAGTGAGCATGCAGGTGCAGGGGGCGTGGTCCCGCCGTGGCAAGGAACGTGGCCACGGTCCGTTGCGGTCCGGCCACCACGACTTCGATCAACGAACCGTTCATATGTCATCCAATGACCACTAAACACAAGGGAAACGAAGTTCATCTCGGCGGAAACCTGCCCAGGGTCGGTGAGGCCATGCCCAACATCCGGTTCCTCAATGCGGACCTCACAGAGGGCGATCTGGCCGGCTTGCACGGCAAAGTGGTGGTGTTGTTCAGCATGCTGAGCGTGGATACGGGGGTGTGTGCCGCTGAAAGCCGCACCTTCAACCAACGGCTGTCCGCTATTGGTGCCGTAGGCTTGGCCATCTCAGCCGACCTGCCCTTTGCCCTGAAACGGTTCTGTGCCGCCGAGGACCTCCCCAACGTCACCATCGCCTCCGATGTCCGCTACCGCGACATGGACAAGCTGGGCGTGCGCATGGTCGATGGTCTCTTGGCCGGCATGCTGGCCCGGGTGGTCTTCCTCGTGGATCCCCAAGGCGTGCTGCGGTACACGCAGGTAGTGCCCGAAGTGTCCACCGAGCCTGACTATGAAGCCGTGCTCGCCGAGGTGAACAAGCTGCTCTGAGATCAACGGTGTACCACAGGGTGCGCGTGCGTCCGCGCCAACCAGTTGTCCATCCAGGTGAAGGCGAAGGCGGTGGTCAGTAGCAGGGCCAGCCACACAGGAGGCACCATCCGGTGGAGCTCCGCCAACAGGTCGGTGAGGCGACCGTCCGGCACCGGTGAATGTTGCAGCTTGGCACCGGTGGCATAGAAGGCCAGTGCGACAATGCCCGTCAACACCGCCGCGGCCAGCAGCCATTGGCGCTTACTGATCAACGGATGGACCGCGGGGTGCAGGCGGATCACGGAGATGCGGTCCAGCACCGTTGTCCGCAGACTCTCCGGGGCCATGGTGTGGCCCGCTGCACAGAACAGGTTCCGCAACTCGTCGTCCTTCAGTTCAGCCATTGCTCAAAAGTAGTTCCCGGGCGTTTCCATTCAGTTCCTTGTTCAAGGCTTCCTCCAAGTGCCTCCTCGCACGGAACAGCCGCACCTTCACATTGGACGCGCCCAAGCCCGTGATGGTGACGATCTCCTCCACATTGAGTTCCTCCAAGTAGTAGAAGGTCAGTACCGCGGCATCCTCCCCGGACAACGCTCCCAAGGCCTTCTCCAGGTGCCGTTTCACATCGCTCGTGTGCAACGGGTCCCTGCCATCGGCCGTTGGTGCCGCAAAGGGAATCTCGTCCACCGAGACCAATTCCGGACGGCGCTTGCGCTTTCTGGAAACGGCACAGCGGTATGCTATGGTGTAGAGCCAGGTGGAAAATTTGGAGGTCCCCCCGAAGCTGCACAGGTGCTCATAGGCGTTCACGAAACAGTCTTGGGCAGCCTCCTGTGCATCCTCCTTGTTGCGCAGGATCCGCAGGCAGATCGTGTACACCATGTGCTCGTAGCATTGCACAAGTTCCCCGTAGGCGCGGCCATCCCCACGGAGGAACCGGTTGATCAAGGGGGCATGTTCCATGGCTTGGCTGCATAGGACGGCACTGGGCCGGGGCCGGTTACAAAGCTGTGGCGTTCCCACGTGTGGGAGGGCGGATTGGTTCGGGCGGACCACGCGTTCCATGGACGGATGCACGGCTCCTGCGTCGATCGTAACCGGCACTCTCCGCGGTGCGTCATATCCCCACGTATCCTTGCGATACCCTGCATCAATCCAACCCCAACCCCCCGCCAAATGGATTTCACCGCTGTCATCGCGATCATCGCCACCTTCGGTACCGGTTTCGGAATCGTTTACATCGTTATGACCACCCGCCACCGGGAACGGATGTCCATGATCGAGCGGGGCATGGATCCGGGCACCACGCCGCGCACCCCCGAACCGCAAAAGGCATTGAAGGAAGGGGTCCAGCTCATTGCGGGGGCCATCGGATTGGGCTGTGGGTATTTGCTCGACGCGTACACGGACGCCAAGTCACCATGGGTCTACCTCGCCCCGTTGCTCTTCTTCATCGGCATCGCCATGGTGGTCTACTATGCCAAGTTCAACCGGGGGAAGGTGGGCGGGTAGCCGCTCCACAAAGGCAATTTCCTTCTGGCAGATCACCGGATCGGCGAACGGCGCTCCCACCAATGCATGGATCGCTTTGTTTTGGGCACCAATGAAGCGTCACCTCATCAGCGTCATCCGCACCCTGTCTGCCGTGCTCGGTTGGGCGCTCCTCATCAGCATCCTCTGGGTGCTCCTCCTGCGTGTGGTGCCCCCGCCTGTAACGTGGGTAATGGCCGAACAAGTGGGCGAACAAGGTGGGGTACAACGCACCTGGAAGTCGTGGCGGGCATTCCCCGAAGCGATGCCCATGGCGGTGATCGCCGCGGAGGACCAGCTCTTCTTCCAGCACAACGGTTTTGATATCGAGGCCATGCAGAAGGCGCTGGCGCACAACCAGCGCAGCAAACGCGTTCGCGGGGCCAGCACCATCAGCCAGCAGACCGCCAAGAATGTGTTCCTCTGGCCCGGCCGGACTTTCCTGCGCAAGGGCCTCGAAGCCTGGTTTACCTTGCTGGTGGAAGGGTTGTGGGGCAAACAACGGATCCTGGAAGTGTACCTCAACATAGCGGAGACCGGCAAAGGGCGTTTCGGCGTGGAAGCAACGGCCCAAGCCTGCTTGAAACGCAGCGCGGCCAAGCTCACCCCTTCCCAATGCGCACTCATCGCCGCCGTGCTCCCTGCTCCGCGCCGCTACAACGCATGTAGGCCGTCGCCCTACGTGAAGCGCCGCCAAGCATGGATCCAACGCCAAATGCGCCAGCTGGGCAACCAACTCGATCCGCTGGAACGGGAACGGATGCAGCAATTGAAGGCAAGGCCATGACCGCACCCGCGATGGCGGTCGGCACGCTCCTCCATGGCCCCGCTTCCTTCCTTTGCCTCCCTTACCGCGGATCAGTCTGAGGGCCCGCCCGGCGTAGCACGCCGTACTTTGCTCCTCGTTCGGCACAAGCCAACGCTTCATAGTGGAATGCGAACAGGATCGGCAAAGGAGGCGGAGCGCCTGGTGGTTGTCACAGGGGCCAGTACCGGTGTGGGGCGGGCCACGGCCAAAGCCCTGGCAATGGAACACGGCTGCACAGTGGTGGCCGTGGCCCGCAACAGGGGACAATTGGATGAACTGGCCAAGGAATGCTCGGCAGGTAGTGGGCGGTTGCACCCCCTGGTGGTGGACCTTGAACAAGCGGACGCCGTGGCCAAGGTGGAGCAGGCGCTGGCCGGCCGACGCTTGCATGGGTTGGTGAACAATGCCGGGCTGCTCATCAAGCAGCCGTTCGGAGCATGGTCTGCCGGGGATACGGCACGGCTGTTCCACCTCCATGCCACGGTACCGCTGTTGCTTACGCAAACCTTGGCACCCCAACTGGCGGGCGAACCCAAGGGCCATGTGGTCAATATCGGCAGCATGGGTGGTTTCCAAGGCAGCGTGAAGTTCCCGGGTCTGGCGGCCTACAGCGCCAGCAAAGCCGCAGTGGCCAACCTCACCGAGTGCATGGCCGAGGAATTGAAGGACAGGCAAGTGTGCTGCAACTGCATCTGCCTGGGAGCCGTGGACACGGCCATGGTGCGGGCGGCCTTCCCCGGCTACAGTGCGCCTGTTGGCCCTGTGGAAGTGGGGGGCTACTTGGCCCGATTTGTTTTGGAGGGGCACAAGTTCTTCAATGGCAAGGTGTTGCCCCTCGCAGTGAGCACGCCATAGGGGAAATGGTCAAGTTTTTTTCCATCAGGATTTGGAAGGAGAGAAAAGGCGCTTACCTTTGCGGCCGCTTTCGGAAAAACGTTCTTTGAGCGCCCCGGTCCGGGGGAGTTGATGTAAGCCGCTCCAAGCGGGAGTCGAAGAAAAAAATTCGACAACGTTTGGTAGATCAAAAGATCGGCATACATTTGCAGCCCCTTCCGAGACACGTTCCTTGAACGGAAGGCGTAAACAAGATTACCAAGCCCGGGTTGACCCCCGGGAACCTGGATCGTTCTTTGACCTATTGTCCATTCTGAGAAAAGTGAGTGTCCTTGTGTGCTGTAAGGTGCACATGGGAGACACTGAAAGGGGCCAGATCAAACCCACTTACAATGGAGAGTTTGATCCTGGCTCAGGATGAACGCTAGCGGCAGGCTTAACACATGCAAGTCGAGGGGCAGCACGATGTAGCAATACATGGGTGGCGACCGGCGCACGGGTGCGTAACACGTATGGAATCTGCCCTGTACTGGGAAATAACCCGGAGAAATCCGGACTAATATCCCATAACAACCGAGGTGGCATCACCTTGGTTTGAAAGCTCCGGCGGTACAGGATGACCATGCGCCCGATTAGCTAGTTGGTGAGGTAACGGCTCACCAAGGCTACGATCGGTAGGGGGCCTGAGAGGGTTATCCCCCACACTGGTACTGAGACACGGACCAGACTCCTACGGGAGGCAGCAGTGAGGAATATTGCGCAATGGAGGCAACTCTGACGCAGCCATGCCGCGTGCAGGATGAAGGCGCTACGCGTTGTAAACTGCTTTTAATCGGGAAGAAACCCCGGGACGTGTCCCGGGTTGACGGTACCGATGGAATAAGCACCGGCTAACTTCGTGCCAGCAGCCGCGGTAATACGAAGGGTG
>JAGPDT010000067.1:0-6642 GCA_018057455.1 Flavobacteriales bacterium
GCCCTGACTTCCCGCAGGAACACAACTCGGGCAAACCCTACTTTCGCCACCCCAATTCCCGAGATGTTCAAAAAGATCGGCCTCATCCGTGAAGGCAAGAACCCGCCCGACCGCCGCGTTCCGCTCACCCCCAAACAATGCCGGGAGGCCCTGCTGCAGGGAATTGATATCGCCGTCCAGCGCAGCAGCGTCCGGGCCTACACGGATGACGAGTACACCGCCATGGATGTACGGGTCACCGAGGACCTCACCGACCGCGAGCTCATCATCGGCGTGAAGGAAGTACCCCAGGACATGCTGATGGCCGGCAAGGCCTACCTCTTCTTCTCCCACACCATTAAAAAACAACCCTCCAACGCAAAGCTCCTGCGCACCGTGCTGGACCGCCGGATCACCTTGCTGGACCATGAGTTGCTCACCGACAAGCAAGGCATCCGCGTGCTGGCTTTCGGCAAATGGGCCGGGGTGGTGGGCGCCTACAACGCCTTCAGGGCTTGGGAAGTGAAGGATGGCGGGAAGCCCACCTTGAAACCCGCACATGCCTGCCATGACCGGGCGGAGATGGACCTGCACTTGGCCGACCTTGCCATCCCGAAGGACCTCCGGATCGTGCTCACAGGGGCCGGGCGCGTGGGCCACGGCGCCATGGAAACCTTGGACCGCGTGGGCATTGAACGGGTCTCGCCGGAAGACTTCCTGCACCGTGCGCACAGCGGACCGGTGTATACGGTGCTGGACAGCGAACACCTCTATGAACGCACCGATGGCCAAGCGTTCGATACCCCGGCGTTCCATGCAGACCCCCGCGGTCACCGCAGCGTATTCCTGCCCTACGCCCGGCATGCCCACCTGTACATCGCCTGCCATTACTGGGATGCACGCGGACCCAAGATCCTCACCGCCAACGACCTGCGCGCACCGGCCATCAGCCTGCGCGTGGTGGCCGACATCAGTTGCGACATCGGCGGGCCTATCGACAGCACCTTGCGTGCCACCACCATCGCCGATCCGTTCATGGGCTACGACATCGCCTCCGGCGATGAATGCCACGTGGGTTCAAGCGGCAGCATCACCGTGATGTCCGTGGACAACTTGCCGTGCGAGCTGCCGCGCGATTCCTCTAAGTCCTTCGGCCGCGACCTGATGACCAACGTACTGCCGCACCTCACCGGGCCGGACAGCGAAGGGATGATCGCACGGGCGACCATTGCCAAGGACGGCAAGCTCACAGCGGCGTTCGCCTACCTGGAAGACTACGCTGCAAGCGGCCGGTAGTGGGAACCGGGCCCCGCCAAGGACCTCCGATGCGGGGCTTCAGGCGGCTCCTTGCAGGTCGGCGGTTCCTCCCCCGATCCGCATCTCCAAGGTGAAATAGGAGGTGAACGGCCCCACGGGATCAAACGAGGCCACCAGCGGCAGTTTGCCTTTGCGCGCCAGGGTGAACAAGCCCAGGCCGGCGCCACCGTTGGCCGAATGCCCACTGAAGGTGAGCAACTTCAGGTATTGTTCCTTCAGGTCTTCCTGCGCCATCATGTTCAGGATCTCCACCCGCTTGGAGAGCACCATGGCCGTGGCCCAAGGAACTGCGTTGCCCGTGGCCAACCGATAGCCGTGCCGGTCCTGTACGAGCAAAGCAAAAGTGGCATCAGCCAACAGGCCCAGGCCATGGCGGTTCAGGTTGTCCACTGCTTCCACCAACACTTGCATCATGCGCTTCCGGACCGGAATGGGGTCCGCCATGTGGCGGCTGTGATCCTCGGCTTTGGCCACCATCACAGGCACATCCGCCCCGGTCACCACGCCCGAATGCTCCAGCACCAGCACTGTGGCCGGGTCGGAGAGGAAACGGGACTTGGCCCGCTCCAACCAGCGGTGCCCCATGTCCGGGAGCGGGATGGCAGGCTCCATGTTCCAATTTTCGGCTTTGATCATGCGGTCCGGACCGCACATGGCATCGCCTCTTTCAACGCAGCGCTACTCGGAAAGTTCCAGGCAGCCACCAATGACCCGGCGAAACCCGCATGGCCCGGTCCACTGATCCGTATTTCCTTTAGGGGCTGATAGCCCTGTACGGACCAACACCTTGCCCATGAAGAACTTCGCCTTGATCGCCTTGGCCACCCTGCTCTTCCCAGCCTGCCAATTGGATTGTATACAAGCCACCGGGCCGGTGGAAGAGCGCACCTTGGAACTCGCCTCGTTCACAGCCATGGAGGTGAGCGGTACGGCCCATGTAACGGTGGAGAAAGGTCCTCAGCAGCGGGTGGTGGTCACGGGCCAGCCCGAGGTGATCGATCTGTTGGAAACCGGGGTCAGTCGTGGTGTTTGGGCGATACGCACCAGGCAATGCTGGTCATCCGTTGAGGGCTTGAGCATCCATATCACCACACCGGCGGAGCTCACCTCCGTGGAAGTGACCGGCAGTGCGGAGGTGGATGCCGGCCGTGTATTCGGTCTGGAACGCACCACGCTGTCAACCACGGGAAGCGGCTCCATCCGGGTGGCCGAGATCAACGCCAAGGAGCTGAAATTGAAGATCACCGGCAGCGGGTCCATCACTGCACGGGGCACCTGTGCCCTGCTTGCAGGCAGCCTTTCGGGCAGTGGCGACCTGCATGCCGCCGACCTGGCCGCCAATGCGGTCGATCTGCAGGTTTCCGGAAGCGGCAGCGCCACGGTGATGGCCATCACCAGCTTGGATGCCGAGGTGAGCGGCAGCGGCGAAGTGCGCTACAGCGGAAAACCCCAGGTGAAAGCCTCCATTTCCGGAAGCGGCTCGGTCCTCCCCCTGCCATGAATCAACTCCTTTGCCTCTTGGTCCCGGCCCTCTTGGCTGGCTGCTCCACCCCCAGCGGTACGCCGGAAAACGCCCCACCCGCCAAGGATGACCCGGCCATGGAGCCGCTTGCCGGAGCCAAGCACTTCCAACGGTGGGAGCTGCCCAACCTGGACGATAATGTGCGACATGACACCTTGTTGGTCTACACCACCCATGCAGTGGGCAACGGCACCTTTTTGATGGCCGCCCGCAACGTGGAAGATACGCGCGAAGGATTGCGGTTGTTCCTCTACCGGCCACGGCCCGACAGCAGTGCCGAAGTGCTGGCCGTTTCCAAACCGGCCTACGACAGCGACGTGATGCTGCCCACCTTCTTCACCACCGGCGATACGTCGGACGGACTGGTGGTGCTGGCCAACTATGGCTCCTGGGACAGCTGGGGCCAGAACGCGTTTGTGCTGAAGGACCGGCAATTCAAAGACCTGGGGTGGCTCGACGTGGCCGAGCGGGTGTGGGAAAACCGGCTGGACAGTGTGCAGCAGCGGCGCCTGAACATCGCACCGAAGACCATCGTCACGGGCAAGAACGGCCAATTCGAATTCACGTTTGCCACCGACAGCGTGCAGCTCTACGACGACTTGGAAGGAGGGATCGAGGTCATGCTCCCTTCAATCCGTGTCCGCTACCGGTTTACTGGCTTGGATATGCGCCTGTTGGTGGACGGCCACGCCCGTATTCCAAAGGAAGGCTTGTAATCCGGAGGGTCACACGGCCCCCATCCCCCACAGCCGCCCGCTACGGTGCCTTTCCGAAGGTATGCGTGCATAGTATTTTCAACTTACCTTCGGGCATTCATGAAGCCTGAAGAGACCATCGACCACCCCATCCGTTGGGCATGGCACCGCATAGCGCGCCGGTACAACACGGAAGCGGCCAAACACGGCGGTTCCATGAGCGTGGG
The DNA here is from genome assembly GCA_018057455.1 of Flavobacteriales bacterium. Lineage (GTDB taxonomy): Bacteria > Bacteroidota > Bacteroidia > Flavobacteriales_F > PHOS-HE28 > PHOS-HE28. Next base: position 3,741 of record JAGPDT010000067.1, read on the forward strand.
CTACGCGCTACTGAACATCGACCCCGAAGGGACGCCAAGCACCAAGCTGGGCCCCAAGATGGGCATGGAGGCCCACAGCCTGACCCGTACCCTGCGAAACATGGAAGACCAAGGATTGGTGCAACGGGTGCCCGACAGCACGGATGGCCGGATGATGCGCATCGTGCTCACACCGGCCGGCAAGCGGATGCGAGACATCAGCAAGGAAGCCGTGATCCGTTTCAACACGCTCGTGCAGACCAACATCACCGCGAAAGACCTGAACACCTTCCAGGCCGTCATGACCCAGATCAATGCGTTGTTGGACAACGACGAACATTTCAAGTGAACCCTGAACGACCCGATGCCAAGAGGATCCCAAGGCAACAAAGCCCATCCGCTCCCGGCGTCTTGGCCCCATTGAACCCAAATGACCAAACAGACCATTAAACAAGTAGCCGTGCTCGGAAGCGGCGTCATGGGCAGCCGGATCGCCTGCCATTTCGCCCATGTGGGCTGTGCCGTGATGCTGCTGGACATTCCTGCCACAGAGGGCGCCGACAAGAACAAGCTTGTGAACGACGCGCTCGCCGCAGCCTTGAAAAGCAACCCATCGCCGATCTACGACAAGCGCTTCGCAAGGCGCATCACCACCGGCAACTTCGATGACGACCTGCCCAAGATCAAGGACTGCGACTGGGTGATCGAGGTGGTGGTGGAACGGTTGGACATCAAACAAAAGGTGCTGGCCAACGTGGAGAAGCACCGCAGGCCCGGCACGCTGATCACCACCAACACCAGCGGCATCCCTATCCACGCGATCGCCGAAGGCCGGAGTGAAGACTTCCGCAAGCACTTCTGTGGCACGCATTTCTTCAATCCCCCGCGCTATCTCCCCCTGCTGGAGCTGATCCCCGGGCCGGATACGGACCCCGCCGTGCTCGACTTCCTGGAAGCCTACGGTTCTCGCGTGCTCGGCAAGGCCGCCGTACGCGCCAAGGACACCCCTGCCTTCGTGGCCAACCGCATCGGTGTGTACTGCATGCTGGACGCCTTCCACACCGCCGTGGAAATGGGCTTGTCCGTGGAGGAAGTGGACCGCCTGACCGGCCCGGTGATCGGCCACCCCAAGAGCGCGACCTTCCGCACCGCCGACGTGATCGGCCTGGATACCCTGGCCAAGGTGGCCTCCGACTTGAAGGCATACTGCCCGAACGATGAACGGAACAGCCTGTTCGCCTTGCCCGAGTTCCTGGAGAAAATGCTGGAGCAGGGCATGCTGGGCAGCAAAACCGGAAAGGGCTTCTACTTCAAGGACCGGTCCAAGCCCAAGGGCGAGATCCTATCGCTGAACCTGCGGACACTTGAACATGCACCCCAGGCAAAACCAAGGTACGCCACCTTGGACGCCGCGAAAAAAGTGGACGACCTGCGTGAACGGCTCGCCTTGGTATACGCCGGAACGGACAAGGCCGGTGAATTCTACCGGCAGAACTTCCATGGCCTCTTCGCCTACGTGAGCCACCGCATCCCGGAGATCGCAGATGACCTGTACAAGATCGATGATGCGCTGCGCGCGGGCTTCGCATGGGAACTGGGGCCATTCGAGGCGTGGGATGCAATCGGGGTGAAGAAAGTAAAGGAGGAGATGGAGGTGAAAGGGGTGAAAGTCGCAGGTTGGGTGGATGAAATGACCCTCGCAGGCCACACCACTTTCTACAAAACAGAAGGCGGCAAGCGGCTCTACTACGACATCCCGGGCAAGAGCTACAAGCCGGTGCCGCGCGCCGAAGGCACCATCGTGCTGAGCGAGCTGCCCGAAAGCAGCATCGTGTGGAAGAACAGCCTGGCCCGCGTGTACGACATCGGCGACGGCATCCTCGCCGTGAGCTGGGGCGGCAAGATGAACGTCATCGGCGCGGAGGTGATCCAGGGCCTCAACAAGGCGATCGATCTCGCGGAGGCCGGCCACAAAGGCCTGGTGGTGTACAACGACGGCGCGCTCTTCAGCGCAGGCGCCAACGTGGGCATGATCTTCATGATGGCCGTGGAGCAGGAGTACGACGACCTGGACATGGCCATCCGCACCTTCCAGAACACGATGATGCGCATGCGGCATTCATCCATCCCCGTGGTGGCCGCGCCGCATCAGCTCTGCCTCGGCGGCGGCACCGAGCTCTGCTTGCACGCGGACAAGGTGGTGGCGCACGCCGAGACCTACATGGGCCTCGTGGAATTCGGCGTGGGCGTGATCCCCGGCGGCGGTGGCACCAAGGAATTCGCGCTGCGCCTCAGCGACGAGCTGAAGGAAGGCGACATCCGCATCAACGCGCTGCGCGAGCGCTTCCTCACCATCGGCCAAGCCAAGGTGAGCACCAGCGGCGAAGAAGCCTTCGCCCTCGGCTACCTGCGCCGCGGCACCGACGAGGTGATCGTGAGCCGCGCCCACCAGCTGGCCTACGCCAAGGAATGCGCCCTCGCCCTCTGGGAGAAGGGCTACACCAAGCCGCCCATGCGCAAGGACATCAAAGTGCTCGGCCGCGAAGGCCTGGGCATCGTGTACATCGGGGCCAACACGATGCAGAGCGGCAATTACATCAGCGAGCACGACACGCTGATCTCGCAGAAGCTGGGCCACGTGCTCTGCGGCGGCGACCTCAGCGAACCCACGGAAGTCAGCGAGCAATACCTGCTGGACCTGGAGCGGAAGACCTTCCTGGAACTCTGCATGCAGCGCAAAACGCTGGAGCGCTTGCAATCAATCATCACCAGCGGGAAAGTGCTGCGGAACTAATGAGGTCGCTGGTCTATGGTCTATGGCTGGGAGGGAGAGGTGTGTTGGTTGACAAATGCGCGGCCAACGACCACAGACAATAGACCATAGACCACAGACCAGCGACCACAAACCAGCGACCACAGACCA
>JAGPDT010000067.1:6742-17039 GCA_018057455.1 Flavobacteriales bacterium
GACCATAGACCACAGACCAGCGACCACAGACCAGCGACCATAGACCGCACTCAAGAATGAACCGATACAAAAACCTTGAGATCTGGAAGGACGCGATCAAGCTCGCGAAGGCTGTGCATGTCCTTACAGAATCGCTGCCTAAGGAAGAGACCTACGGCCTGAAGAGCCAATTGCGGCGAGCTGCCGTCTCGGTGGCGAGTAACATCGCAGAAGGAGCTGGCAGGAACACCAACGGCGAATTCCATCAATTTCTCGGAATCGCCATCGGCTCCGCTTTCGAAGTCGATACCCAGCTGATCATCGGCGTTGAACTCGGCTACTTCAGCAATGACGCGGTGGCCGCCTTGACCAAGGACATAGACAGCATCGCCAACCGCACCTTCAAGCTCCAACAGACACTTAAGCCCACGACCCGTCAAGGAGTGGGCGGACCTAAGACCTAGGACCAACGACCTAAGACCTAGAACCAACGACCTAAGACCGCATTTGAACATGAACGCATACATCATCGCCGGTTTCCGCAGCGCCGTTGGCAAAGCCCCACGCGGCAAATTCCGTTTCACGCGTCCGGACGACCTGGCCGCCAACGTGGTGCAACACCTCGTGGAGAGCGTGCCCAATTTGGACGTGAACCGCATCGAGGATGTGATCGTGGGCAACGCCACACCCGAGGCCGAGCAGGGCCTGAACGTGGGCCGCATGATCAGCCTGATGGGCCTGAACACGGACAAGGTGCCCGGCATGACGGTGAACCGCTATTGCAGCAGCGGCAGCGAGACGATCGCCATCGCGAGCAGCAAGATCCACAGCGGCCTCAGCGACATGATCATCGCCGGCGGCGTGGAGTGCATGAGCCCGATCCCCTTCGGCGGCTGGCGCATCGTGCCGAACTACGAAGTGAGCAAGGTGAACCCCACCTACTATTGGGGCATGGGCCTCACCGCCGAGGCCGTGGCGCGCGACTTCAAGGTGAGTCGCGAGGACCAGGACGCGTTCAGCCTGCACAGCCACGAGAAGGCGCTGGCCGCCATCGCCGCCGGGCGTTTCAAGGACGACATCGTGCCGGTGGAAGTGGAGCAGGTGTACCTGGATGAGAAGGAGAAACGCCAAGTGAAGAAGTACGTGGTGGACACGGATGAAGGTCCGCGCGCGAGCACCTTGGAAGGGCTGGCGAAGCTGAAGCCGGTGTTCGATGCGAAGGGCAGTGTGACGGCCGGCAACAGCAGCCAGACCAGCGACGGCGCGGCCTTCGTGCTGGTGGTGAGCGAGCGCATGCTGAAGGAATTGAACGTGAAACCGATCGCGCGTCTCCTCTCCTACCACGTGGCCGGCGTGGAGCCGCGCATCATGGGCATCGGTCCGGTGGCCGCGGTGCCGAAGGCCGTGGAGAAGGCCGGCCTGAAGCTGATGGACATCGAGCTGGTGGAGCTGAACGAGGCCTTCGCCAGCCAGAGCCTCGCCGTGATCCGCGAGCTGGGGCTGGACCCGAGCATCGTGAACGTGAACGGCGGCGCCATCGCGATGGGGCATCCGCTGGGCTGCACGGGCACGAAGCTGACGGTGCAGTTACTGAACGAGATGCGGCGTCGCAAGCAGAAGTACGGCATGGTGACGATGTGCGTGGGGACCGGGCAGGGTGCGGCGAGTGTTTTTGAGTTGTTGAATTGATGGAGCAGAAGCGTGATGGTTGTTGGGGCGTGCCCCCGCCAGATCCCTTCGCTCCGCAGGGCTGCGCTCGGGAGCAGGCAGGGTCCGGCTTTCCGCTGTACTCCTCGCTCGTTCCTCGCTGCGGGGTGCCGCTCCAATCCGTCACGCGTAGCACCCGCGAATGCCCGCCGCACGGGACCCGTTTTCAACCGGTGACAAGTCGTCACCAGTTGGCTGCCGAGTTCCGTGATTATCCGCAAAGAGCCGATTCGTATCCGCAAACGGTTTCAGTCAGCGACAGTTTGTCACCAACTGAAATGGCCGAACCGGTTACGGATCGTTACCGGTTGGATCGCCCGGAGCGCCAACCGGTAACAAATCGTTACCAGTTGGTTACAAGTTGTAACCAACTGAAACAACTGCCGTCATCCAAGCGGGAAGCTGCGCAAATGCTCGTATCGCGCACCGGGGCGCAACTTGCGGCGGAGCAAGACCAATCCGGTCACCCGCTCCTTGCTACGGCACTCCCCGCTGAAGGCGGGATGAGACACATGCGGCGCGAGACTTTCCCAAGCACGCTCGAACTGGGCGGGTTTGAGACCGGCCGCAATGGTGAGGTGCGGATGGTCGGTCTCGCGGATGGCCTCGCGCAAGGTGTCGTTGGACTTCATTGCCGCGACGATCGGCGTGCGCACTGTGGCGATGGCCTCCGTTTCCACCAGATCGATGTAGATGGTGCGTTTGTCGGGGAAGTGGGTGATACCGTCATACTGCAGCGTGAAGGACCGGAGATTGGCGACGCAACCGGCCATGGCATCGGTGATGGCGTGCCCGCATGCTGCCGGTAGATCGAGGAAGCAAAGCGTGATATGAGGCGGCACGTGGCGGCCGCTGAACGAGCCGATGCCGGCGTACAAGGTGTTGCGCAAGGCAATGACCGCTTCCGCAAGTCCTTCACTTGGCAATACAGTGATCAGGAAGCGGTGGAGCATGGCCATGTGCAAAGTTGGACCGCAACAGCTCATTGGGGAGGGGAGCGCCAGCCCGCCTGAGGCGCCCCTGTGCTCCTGCGCAGCAAGGAGGCCGAGAAGCATCAGGAGACCCTGGATCTACTTGGTTGCAGGCCGTACCAAGGCGGCCACTGCGCACAGCTTCGCCCCTGTACAGGACCACGCGTGGAACGGGAACGCCCCCAGTCAAGTACAAGTATGCATTTGGCCCATTTGTTATGCGTGCATACCTTTATCCGTCTGAAGTACGTAAGCACCTCCTCATCTGACCACCAGATCATCCGAACCCAACCATGGCCATCGAAACCACACCCACTGGTCCCGCCAAAACGGGGAAAGCCCTTCAAGGCGGCGAATTCCTGATCCGCGACAGCGCGCCGCAGGACATCTTCATTCCGGAGGAGTTCAACGAGGAGCAGCGCATGATCGCGCAGACCGCCGTGGATTTCATCGATGCCGAAGTACAGCCCAACCTGGACCGGATCGATCTTCAGGAAGAGGGCCTGATGCCCCGCTTGTTGGACCGGGCCGGTGAGTTGGGGCTGCTGGGCATATCCATACCCGAAGCCTACGGTGGTTTCGACAAGGACTTCGTGACGGGCATGCTGCTCACGGAAAAGACCGGCGCTGGCCACAGCTTCAGCGTGGCGTTGTTGGCGCACACCGGCATAGGCACCTTGCCCATCTTGTATTATGGCAACGATCAGCAGCGGGCCAAATACATCCCCCAGTTGGCCACGGGCGAACGGAAAGCCTGCTACTGCCTCACCGAGCCCGGCAGCGGCAGCGACGCCAACAGCGGAAAGACCAAGGCCGTGCTCAGCCCTGATGGCCGCCACTACCTCCTCAACGGCCAGAAGATGTGGATCACCAACGCGGGTTTCGCCGACCTGTTCACCGTATTCGCCAAAGTGACCGATCCGGTGACCGGCGTGATGGACGAAGACTTGAGCGCGTTCATCGTGGAGAAGAGCTTCGGCGGGATCACGCTGAACCCCGAAGAGCACAAAATGGGCATCAAGGGCAGCAGCACCCGCCAGGTGTTCTTCAACGATTGCAAGGTGCCCGTGGAGAACCTGCTGAGCAGCCGGGGCAACGGCTTCAAGATCGCCGTGAACATCCTCAACATCGGCCGGATCAAGCTCGCCGGTGGAACACTGGGCGGGGCCAAGGAAACGATCACCCTTGCGGTGCGGTACGCCAACGAACGGCAACAGTTCGGCCGTCCCATCAGCAGCTTCGGTGCGATCCGCCAAAAGCTGGCCGACATGGCCGTGCACGCCTACGCCACCGAAAGCGCCCTCTACCGTTGCTGCCAGGACATGGACAACGCGATCCACGAGCTCAAAGCCGGCGGCGCGGACCATGCCAAGGCCATCCTCAAGGGCGTGGAGCAATACGCCGCCGAAGCCGCGATCATGAAGGTGGTGGGCAGCGAATGCCTGGACCATGTGGTGGACGAGGCCGTGCAGATATACGGTGGCATGGGCTACAGCGCCGAGAGCCCGGTGGAACGAGCCTACCGCGACAGCCGGATCAACCGGATCTTCGAGGGCACCAACGAGATCAACCGGATGCTCACCGTGGACATGCTGCTCAAGCGCGCCATGAAAGGCCAATTGGACCTGCTGGGCCCCGCGCAAGCCGTGGCCGCCGAACTCATGGGCATCCCCGACTTCCCCGAGCCGGACGATTCCCTGCTGGCCGAGGAAACGCGCATCGTGGCCCACTTCAAGAAAGCCGTGCTGATGACCGCCGGAGGGGCTGCCCAAACCCTAGGCCTGGAACTGGCCAAACACCAGGAAACCCTCATGCACATCGCAGACCTGGTGATTGACACTTACGTGGCGGAGAGCGTGCTGCTGCGCACCCTGAAGCTGGCCGGCCTCAAGGGCGCATCCAATGTGCAGGAGCAGGTCGCCATGTGCAGGCTCTTCATCCACGATGCCGCGGACCGCATGCACAAGCACACCAAGGAAGCCGTGAACAATTTCGCCGAGGGCGATGAGCAACGCGCCATGCTGATGGGCGCCAAACGCTTCACAAAGAGCACCAATGTGAACACCGCCGAACTGCGGAAGCTGGTGGCGAAGAAGATGATCGCAGAGGGGAAGTACGGCTATTGAAGGGCACACACCATACGGATTGACCTCCGGTTGGCCGATCGAATTGAGATCCGGTCAATAGCGATTGTCCAATTGAACGATCCCACCGCTTGCCGGCCCAACACCACTCATCCGTTGTTCAACGCAACGGCACCTGCCGGCCCGCTTGGTTTGGCCCAAGGAGCAGACCAGCAGCACGGCCCACGCAGCGTACGGTGGGTTGTGGCGAGGTGGTCCAAGTACAAATGGACCGTATCCTTCAATCCCGAACCGTCCTTCATCCGGTCCCCATCCCCCTACCTTCGTGCATGCGTCCGCTTGCACACCTGTTTTTCCTCCTCGCCACGGCGGCCCATGCCCAAACCTGGACGCAGCTCCCGGATTTCCCCGGCACCGCCCGGGATGATGCCGCCTCCTTCACCTTGGGCAACAAGATCTACGTGGGCACCGGCATGGAGGTGGGCTGGGGCCTCACCAACGATTGGTGGTGCTTTGATGCGGCAACGGATACGTGGAGTGCCATGGCCTCCATGCCTACCAGCCCGAGGCAGTACTGTTCGGCCTTCACCGTGAACGATACCGGCTACGTGTTCGGCGGTGTGGATGGCAGCGGTGCGCTCAACGAACTTTGGGCCTATTACCCCGAAACCGACCAGTGGGTGCAAAAAAGCCCCCTGCCCGCCGAAGCGCGATATGCCTGCGTCTCCGTGGAAGGCTGGAACTACGGCATCGTGGCCACCGGCATGCTGCCAAGCGGCGTGCCCACCAAGGAAGCCTGGAAGTACTTGCCCGCCATGGATAGTTGGCAGGCGATGAACCCGGTGCCCGGTCCTTCCAGGCACAGGGCCGTGGCATTTCTTGATGGCGCCGGCATGCTCATCACCGGTGGGGCCGATTCCACCGGCGCCGCATTGAGTGATGCGTGGAGCTATCCCGTTTGGTTCGAGACCGGACAGTACTACCCAAGGGCTCCGCTACCAGCAGGACGCATCGATGCCAAGAGCGGCGGCCCGTATGTGATGGTGGTGGCCGGAGGTGCTTCCGATGCCACCATGTTCCATGCCGATGTGTGGGACGGAACCTCCCTTGCCTGGCAGGCGCTCCCCCCCTTCCCTTCCGGGCCGCGGCGCGGTGCGGTCGGTTCCGGCGTTGCCCACACCTGGAGCAACTCCTTCTACTTCGGCTTGGGGCTGGATGGCGGGCAGGTGCGCCACAACGACTGGTGGCGGTTGGATTTTGCCACGGGCATCACCGAGGAACACGCACCGCGCATCATCCTCTCTCCCAACCCCGCCACCGGTACGGTCCATGTCCGTTGGCCGGAACCATGGTCCGAGGCACGGATCCGCCTGATCGATGCATGGGGCCGCCTGGTGGAGGAGCGGCAGGTGGACAAGGGTGGGGCCATGGATGTGGCCCCCTTGCGCCCTGGCCACTATGTGGTGGAGGTACAACACGGACCTCGCCGCCTGCGGGGCATACTGACCAAACTTCCCTGATGCAATTCCTCGATCCCGCGCTCGATGCCTACTGCGAAACCCAGAGCGGTCCGGAGCCAGCCTACCTGACTGAGCTCACCGCAGAAACACAGGAGAAGGTGCACATGCCACAGATGCTCAGCGGCCACCTGCAAGGCCGCTTCCTGGCCATGCTCAGCCGCTTGGTGCAGCCCAGGACCATCGTGGAGATCGGCACCTACACCGGATACAGTGCCCTGTGCCTGGCGGAAGGATTGGCCAAAGGGGGCATGCTCCATACCATCGACATCGATCCCTACCTGCCCGAGATGGTGCACCGGTACCTCGAAAAGGCCGGCATGACCGACCGCATCACCATGCACCACCGGCCTGCCTTGGAGGTGATCCCCACGATCCCTGCACCATTTGACCTGGTCTTCATCGATGCCGACAAGCAGAACTACCCCGATTATTTCGGGGCGGTGATCGGAAACATGCGGCCAGGAGGGTTGATCATTGCGGACAATGTGCTATGGAGCGGCAAAGTGCTGGGAGCAAGAGCAGAACAAGATGACCAGACCCGCGCTCTGGTGGAATATGCCCGCCGCGTGAACACCGACCCGCGTGTGGAACCGGTACTGGTGCCGCTGCGTGACGGGTTGTTGCTTGCGCGCGTGAAAGCCTGATGCACGGATGCGGGAACAACAAGGGCCGGATGCTCCTGCACCCGGCCCCCCTTGGGCAACACGCTGGACGGCCGGTTCACTCCACCACGACCTGCGCGGTGCTGTTGCCTTTGGCCGTGGTGGCGCGCAACACGTACATGCCGGCGGGCAAGTGGCCAACAGCCAGCAGGTAGGCCGGTTTGCCCACCTTGGGGATGAAGGCCACCTCATGGCCTGCCGCATCGTACAACCGGAGCTCCCTCATCAGCTCCCCGCCGGTATTCACCAACACATTGTCGGAGGACGGGACCGGATAGGCATACACACGAACACCGGGATCCACCTCCGGCACACCGGCCACCACGGGGGCCGGGTCCATGCGGAACACGCCGTTGTCCGTGGCGGCGTACAGGCTGCCCTTGCTGTCCCGTGCCATGTTGAAGACCAGCCGCTGCGCCACCTCATAGTCCACGGGCGACCAGGTGTTGCCGTAGTTGAAGCTCTCATGCAGGTTATGGCCCGGGGTGGCGCCGGGTTCATGGCACATGAAGAACAGGTGGCCGCCGCCCATGTTGTACACGCGCGAACCGGTGAACGTGGAATACGGGAAGTTCACCGCCACCACCTCCCACAGCACACCGTTGTCCTTGCTGCGCAGTACGCGCAGGCCATTGCTGGCAAAAATGGACCCGTCGGCATGGGCGCTGGCTCCGGTGAGGTCATACCGCACATCGCTGATTCTGGTCCAAGTGGCGCCCAGGTCGGTGGAGCGGTACAGGCCCGGTAGTTCCCCATCGGGTGCCGGATCGCCGTAGGTCTGCACCAGCAAGTTGCCCTGGCCGTCCTTGCCGATCAAGCGTACCTGCAACTGTTCGGGCAAGGGGAATCCATTGTCCCACTGGCTGCCGCTTTCATCGCTGATGAGGATGGCCGTTTGCCCATTGTGCACGGCACAAGCCACCACACGGCCCTCGCCGACCACCTCGAAGTTGAGGATGTCCACGTTGAGGTCCACCCAGGCATTGTCCCCCAGCACATGGCGGAACAGGTTGCTTGGCCCTGCCTGATGTGCGCCCCCGTTGATGAAGTCCACCCCGTGGTGCGGGATGATCTTCCAGGAATCGCCTTGGTCGGCGAAGCGGATCTGTTGCCAGGTGGCCCCTTGGTCCTCCGACCGGAACACCATGCCCTTGTCGCTGGCCGGATGGAAGAAGACCACGTCTTGCTCCACTTGCACACCACCAGTGGTAGGCACTTCACCCCACAAGCCGACTTGCTGCCACTGCGCCATGGTACCGGTGGCGAGCATGGAGGCCAGGATCACTGCGTATTTCTGCGTCATCGGGTATGTTTTCAATGACCCTCCTACGGGTGATCCGGAACCAAGGTTCAGGATGGGCCCTACCGCTGGGCACCCCCTTGCCTTTGCTTGCGCCATGGAGCCGATCGACAGCGGCATCCGCTAACTTGGCCGCCATGTCCTTGATCGATCTGCGTTCCGATACGGTGACCAAGCCCACGCCCGCCATGCGCGAGGCCATGTGTTCGGCGCCGGTGGGCGATGACGTCTTCGGCGAAGACCCCACGGTGAACGCCTTGGAGGCGCGGGTGGCCGGGCTGTTCGGCCATGAAGCCGGGCTTTTCTGCGCCAGTGGCACCATGGCCAACCAGATCGCGATCAACGTGCATACCCGGCCGGGCGACGAAGTGATCTGCGACGAAGGTGCGCACATCTACCATTATGAAGGCGGTGGAACCATGGCCACAAGCGGTTGCAGCGTGAAACTGCTCCACGGCGATCGAGGACGGTTCGCGGTGGAGCAGGTGCTGGAGGCCGTTCATGACCCGGCCAACCCCCACCTGCCCATCAGCCGGATGGTGAGCGTGGAGAACACGGCCAACCGCGGCGGTGGCAGCATCTGGCCGCTCGCAACCGTGGTGCGGCTGCGCACGGCCTGCAATGAACGGGGCCTGGCCCTGCACATGGACGGCGCACGCCTGTTCAATGCCATGGCCGTGGACGGCCATGCCGCCACCGCTTGGGGCGCTCCGTTCCACTCGGTTTCCATTTGCCTGAGCAAGGGCCTGGGCGCGCCCGTGGGCAGTGTGCTGATCGGCAACAAGGAATTCATCCACCGGGCGCGGCGGGTGCGGAAAAGGATCGGCGGCGGCATGCGCCAGGCAGGCATGCTCGCAGCCGCAGGCCTGTATGCGCTGGACCACCACCTGGCCCGCTTGGGCGAAGACCATCGGCGCGCCCAACAACTCGGTGAAGCCCTCTCGCGGCGATCCGACGTACAGGACGTGCTGCCGGTGGAGACCAACATCGTGGTGGCTTCCTTGGTGCCCGGGGCCAATGCCGCCGCCCTGGTGGCCCAATTCAAGGAACAGGGTGTGCTGTCGGCCGTGTTTGGCCCGCACACGGTGCGGATGGTGACCCACCTGGGCATTGATGACCAGGCCTTGGAACAAGCCCTTGCGGCCATATGTTCGACCCGACCATGAGGAAGTTACCCGTGCTCCTGCTGCTCCTTCTTTGCACGGCCTGCAAAGCGCCCCAGTTCATACACGCCGGAGAACAGGACGGGATTTCCTTGAGCTACCGATGGAACCATCCACCGGGCAAGCCCAGCGAACTGCTGCTGAAGCTCTCCAACCGGGGCACCTCGGCGCAACGCGTGCACCTTGGCCTTGCCCTCTCCTTCCAGGCATTCACCGTGGAACAGTTCACGGCCGACACGTGCATACCGGCCGGCCGCACCTTCAATGGCAAGCTGAATGGAATCTACTTCATACCCCGGCAGCTGAGCACGGAGCAGGCCGCCAGTGCGGACACCCGGGTCCAGGTGGCTGAATTTACCGCTGAACCCCTGGCCGTTTGTCCATGACCTTTGGGTGATTTGAGACATGCAGAATGTAAGACTATCCGAACGGTGGATCATCCTGGGTATCGCCTTGCTGATGGTGCTGGAGCTGGCGATCCTGGCCCGGGTGCTGGGCAATACCCGCGAACGAGAGGACAACCTGGCCATCTTGATGCTGGACCGCGCCCTGGCCAACCAGGACCAGCAGATCAAACTGGTGGCCGATGCCGTTGCCAAGGACTTGCGGCAAGAAGCCACTTACGTGCGCCGGCATCAACCGGTGGGCGACAGTGCCCTGCTGGACCGTTGGTTGCCGCTGATGCAGGACCATCCGGCCATTCGGGCCATCCGGTTGGCGGACGACCAAGGCAACGAATGGATGCTGCACCACCCGGATAGCGGGTGGCAATGGCAAGTGACCAAGCGGCAGGATACCACCATGTACACCATGGCCAGCCACTGGACCCGCACGGATACGATGCCCGCCATGGCCGTGGCCGCAACCCGCAGGGACCCGCGGGAAACCGACTGGTACAGCAAGGCGATGGA
>JAGPDT010000119.1:0-2303 GCA_018057455.1 Flavobacteriales bacterium
GAACGCGCCAAGGCCGGCACCAGCAGCGCCATCAAGAAGCTCATGGGCCTGCGCCCCAACACCGTGCTGCGCGAAACCGCCGACGGCACCACGCACGAGGTGCCCATCGCCGAGGTGAACGTGGACGACATCCTGGTGGTGCGCCCCGGCGAGAGCATCGCGGTGGACGGTGAAGTGGTGGGCGGCGAGAGCTACGTGGACGAAAGCATGCTCAGCGGCGAGCCGGTGCCCGTGGCCAAGCTGACGGGCGCGCCGCTGCTGGCGGGAACCATCAACCAGAAAGGCAGCCTGCGCATGCGGGCGCGGAAGGTGGGCGCGGCCACGTTGCTGGCGCAGATCGTGCGCACCGTGCAGGAAGCGCAGGGCAGCAAGGCGCCCGTGCAGAAGCTCGTGGACAAGGTGGCGGCGGTGTTCGTGCCCGTCGTCATCGGCATCGCATTGCTCAGCGCTGCGGCCTGGTGGGCCTTCGGCGGTGAACACGCCTTCACCCAGGGCCTGCTCGCGCTGGTCACCGTGCTGGTGATCGCCTGCCCATGCGCCTTGGGCCTGGCCACCCCCACGGCCATCATGGCCGGTATGGGCAAGGGCGCGGAGAACGGCATCCTCATCAAGGACGCCGAGAGCCTGGAGCGCGCGCGGAACATCACCGCCATCGTGCTGGACAAGACCGGCACCATCACCGAAGGCAAGCCGGAGGTGCAGGAAGCCATCGGCCTGGACGATGCCGAAGCCGCAGCGGCATTGATGGCCATTGAATCACGCTCGGAGCATCCGCTGGCCGAGGCGGTGGTGCGGCATCTCAATCAATCGTACGGGCCGATGATCACCGGCCCCAACGCGATCAATCTTTTTGAGAGCCTCACCGGCAAAGGCGCACAAGCCACCATCAGCGGCACCACCTGGCGCGTTGGCAACCGCCGCCTGCTGGAGGAGAACGGCATTGCCATCACCGGTGAATGGCGTGAACATGAGCAGCGCTGGCAGCAAGCCGCCCACACGGTGATCTGGCTCGCCGATGGCACGCGGGTGCGTGCGGCGCTGGCCATCGCCGACCGCATCAAGCCCACGGCGGCGGAGGCCATCGCCCGCCTGAAGCAGGCCGGCATCAAGGTGTACATGCAGACCGGCGACGCGCGCCGCACCGCACAGGCCGTGGCCCAGGCCGTGGGCATCGACGATTTCCGCAGCGAGGTGCTGCCCCGCGACAAGAGCGCCTTTGTCGCCGGCCTGCAGCAACAAGGCCATGTGGTGGCCATGGTGGGCGACGGCATCAACGACAGCGAAGCACTGGCCAAGGCCGACGTGAGCATCGCCATGGGCAAGGGCAGCGACATCGCCATGGACGTGGCCCGCATGACCCTCATCAGCACCGACCTCAACGCCATCCCGCGCGCCATCACCCTTTCGCGCAAGACCGTGCGCCTCATCCGGCAGAACCTCTTCTGGGCGTTCATCTACAACATCATCGGCATCCCCATCGCCGCTGGCGTGCTGTACCCGTTCAATGGTTTCCTGCTGGACCCCATGATCGCCGGCGCGGCCATGGCGTTGAGCAGTGTGAGCGTGGTGAGCAACAGCTTGCGCTTGCGATGGGCAAAGCTGGACAAGTGAATCCTGGACCAAACGACCAACACCCAACGCCTCCGCCGGGCTACGGCGGCAAAGCATGAGAACCTTCATCCTCCTCCTGTCCACGCTGGCCACCGCGCTTTTAACGAGCTGCACAGCCCAGCTCCACCATGCACGCACCGTTTCCGTCCACATCACCGGCAACTGCGGCCTATGCGAAACCACCATTGAAAAGGCCGCCTTCGTGAAGGGGGAGGCCAGCGCCGACTGGAACAAGGACACCAAGCAGGCCGTCCTCACCTTCGATAGCACCAGGACCAACGCCGATGCCGTGCTGAAGCGCATCGCTTTGGCTGGATACGACAACGAGCGCTACCTGGCGCCCGATGCCGCTTACGCTGCCTTGCCCGGCTGCTGCCAGTACGAGCGGACGTTGAAGATGGCACCTGTTGCCGGCGCGGAAGTACACGGCCAGGCCCTGAACCACCCGGAAGCGGAACCAACCAGGGCCCAAACCACGGCCGAGCCGCTCTCCCCGGTGTTCAACGCCTACTTCAAGCTGAAGGACGCCCTGGTCGCCGGTGATGCACCGCTGGCCATGAAAGCCGCCAGCGGACTGGACGGGGCACTGCACAACGTGGACCAAGCTTCACTCTCCTCCACGACCAAGGCCGCCTTCACGGAAGCCATGGCCAACCTGATGCCGGTGCTGCATCCCTTCACCACCACCAAGG
>JAGPDT010000119.1:2403-4855 GCA_018057455.1 Flavobacteriales bacterium
TCCGCCCAGGTGCATGTACCGGGCACTTCCTTCCCGCAAGGCGATTTCATCCCGAAGGTCACCCGGTATGACCTGTACGTCACCGACACCGTGTTGAACTACACCGGCAAGGACGTGCCCGCCATTGCCGTGAATGGCCAAACGCCCATGCCCACACTGCATTTCATGGAAGGCGACACGGCGATGATCGTCCTGCACAACAAGCTGAAGAAGGGCGAGACCTCGCTGCACTGGCACGGCCTCATCCTTCCCAATGTATATGACGGCGTGCCCTGGCTCACCACCCCGCCCATCAAGGCCGGAGAGAGCTACACGTACAAATTCGCGTTGAAACAGCACGGCACGTACTGGTACCATTCGCACACCATGCTGCAGGAGCAGAGCGGCATGAACGGCGCGCTGATCATCCACGAACGAAGGCCGGACACTATTCCCGAGTACGTGCTGCTGCTCACTGATTGGACGGACATGAGACCTTCCACCGTGGATCGCCGCCTGCATGCCGCCAGCGACTGGTTCGCCATTGAGAAGAACAAGCTGCGGCCCGGCACCGTGCAGAGCTACAGCGACGCCATCAGGGCCGGTGCGCTGGGCACCAAGCTCGGCAACGAGTGGAAGCGCATGCACGCCATGGACGTGAGCGACGTGTACTACGACCGCTTCCTCGCCAACGGGAAGGTGGAGGAGGAAGCTCCGCGTTTCAACGGCGGGCAACAGGTGCGGATCCGCATCGTCAACGGCAGTGCCTCCACGTATTTCTGGATCCAGTTCGCCGGCGGAAAAATGCAGGTGGTGGCCAGCGACGGCGCCGATGTGGAACCCGTGTCCGTGGACCGCTTCATCATGGGCATCGCCGAAACCTATGATGTCATCGTCACCTTGCCCGCCGACAGCACCGCCTACGAACTGCTGGCCACCGCCGAGGACCGCACGCGCTCCACCTCGCTCTGGCTGGGCCGCGGCATCCGCCAGCTCGCACAACCGCTGGGACCGCTGGACTACTTCGCCGGGATGAAGATGATGAACGGCATGATGAAGATGAACGGCGACCTGGATGACATGCTTCATAGTCCCGGCTCGTCGGGAGGCATGCGGATGAGCCTGCAGCAGATGGACATGAACGAGGTGATGTATCCGGAGATCAGTGGGAAGAATGGTGAAGAGGTGAAGAAGAAGAAGAAGAAGAAGGGGGAGCCCTTCGGCTCCGCTCAGGGCGGGGAGGAGAAGGAGCATCTGGATCATGGAGGGCATGGTGCTTCGGCGATGGGCGCAGATCGGCCGGTGACCTTGAACTACGCCATGCTGCGCGCACCGGAACCCACGGTGCTTCCGCCGGGGCCGATCAAGGAATTGCACTTCGAGCTCACCGGCAACATGAACCGCTACCTGTGGACCATCAACAACAAGACGGTCTCTGAAACGGACAAGATTCCCATCAACAAAGGCGAGAACGTGCGCCTGGTGCTGCACAACAACAGCATGATGCGCCACCCCATGCACCTGCACGGCCATTTTTTCCGTGTGCTGAATGGCCAAGGCGACCATGCGCCGCTGAAGAACGTGTTGGACATCATGCCGATGGAGACCGACACCATCGAATTCGCCGGCACCGAGGATGGCGACTGGTTCTTCCACTGCCACATCCTCTACCACATGATGGGCGGCATGGGCCGCGTGTTCAGCTATGCGGACAGCATCCCCAACCCCGCGCTGCCGGACCCCAAGCGCGCTTGGCGCAACTTCCTGAAGGACGACAAGCATTGGCACCTCATGGCGGAGAACGACTTCGCAACCAACGGGCTGGACGGCGAGCTGATGCTGATGAACAAACGCTGGGAGCTGCAAACGGAATGGCGCTTGGGCTATACCGAGGAACACGGCCAAGAGGTGGAGGCCCGCTTCGGCCGCTACGTGGACCGCATGCAATGGCTCTTCCCGTACATCGGCGCGGAATGGCGCTCGCACCCCATGGACATGGACGTGAGCGGGGACAACCTTTTCGGTGAACCCAACACCTGGGACGACCGCAAGGCCCTCAACATCGGCCTGCGCTACACCTTGCCCTTTCTGTTCGTCATCGACGGGCACATCGATACCCAAGGAGAGCTGCGCGCCCAACTGATGCGTGAGGACATCGCCCTCACCCCGCGCCTGCGCATGGACCTGATGGGCAACAGCGACCTGGAGTACATGGCCGGCCTGCGCTACGTGCTGGACAAGACCTGGTCCATACGAACGCACTACGACAGCGACATGGGCGGGGGCGTGGGAATCACATTGGCGTATTGAGGCGACGATGGACCCACAGGTTCCAGCTACATTGCATCCGGTCTTGAACACCTTTACGCGTGGATGTTGCCCGGCAGTACACCATTCTCTCGCTTCGGAGGCGACCGCTTGCTGCAACTTGCCATCTTGGCCTGCATGCTCACCGCGGCGGTGTTGATGCTGG
>JAGPDT010000068.1:0-15222 GCA_018057455.1 Flavobacteriales bacterium
ACAGCGCGCTGGTCTCGCACATCTACGACGAGCGCAACGAGGCCGTCAAGGGCATGCTGCGCAAGCTCATCGAAACCGCCAAAAGGACCAAGACCAAGGTGGGCATCTGCGGCCAAGGCCCTTCCGATTTCCCGGACTTCGCGCAGTTTCTGGTGGAACTGGGGATCGATTCCATCAGCGTCACGCCGGATAGTCTGCTCAAGACCAAGCGCGCCATCGCCGAGGTGGAGGCCAAGCTGGCCGGAAAGCAGGAGAAGGTGGCCTGATTCGATGCAGCCGGACTTTTCCAGCCTGCGGCATCATTCCAAGTTACCATGACTTTTGTCGTGGTCCCTTTCACCTGAACAGGCGATCATTGCGGCATATCCCGGTACCATGCCCGACCTGATCGATATCGGCCCCGCCACCTTGGACAGGACCCGCCCGGACTTGTTCTTCGTGCGGTTCAAACCCGGCACGTTGGCTGATGGCCAAAACCTGCAGATCAGCGTGGCGGCGCGTAGGGAGCACGCTGGCGGCACGCCGCACGTGGCCGTACTGATCGCCCCTGAAGACAGTGATTTCGCACCTTCCATTTTGGGGCGCAACCAGTACACGGGCACCAGTGCCGAGACCTTCACCGTGGCCTTGGCCATCGTATGCCCCAACCCCACCGTGCGCAACATCCTCGAGCTCTACTTCGCCATGCACCTGGTTTCATTCCCCGTGCAGTTCTTCGATACGGAGAAAGCAGGCATGGCATGGGCCTTGTCGCAATGCCCGGCACCGCTTCCCTGACCAGGAGGCGGTCAACCACTGATCGCGCGCAACTCCCTTGCCAACGCGCGCACCTCCGTTTCGTCCGCCTCATGCCCCGCGTTCGCGGTGGTGATCGCCGAACTGTGGAACTCCCTCGCCCCGGTGATCCGGGCCAGGGCCTCAAGGTTGGAGGAACGGACGCCACCGCCAGGCATCACGGCGATGCGCGCACCGGCCTGGGCCACCAGCCCGTGCAACACGTGGGCACCCGCCATGGCGTCGGCCGCCATGCCGGAGGTGAGCACGCGTACACAACCGGCCTCCACCAAGGTTTCCAGCGCCTCGGCCGCATCAGGTACACCATCGAACACCTTGTGGCAGGCCACCTCCAGGGGGCCGGCAAGGTCAACGATGCGCTTCATCGCCCCGGCGTCCAAACGGCCATCTCGCAGCTGCACACCGCTCACAATGGCCGTGCAGCCCAGCTCGCGGCACATGCGAACAGCTTTGCGGACCTCCTCCAGTTCAGCGGTGCCATACAGGAAATCGCCTCCCCGCGGCCGCACCATGGGCACCACCGGGATGCCCAGGTCCAAGGCGGCAATGATCGTTTCCCGCAGCGGTGTGGTACCGCCCACCTCCGCACCAGCGCAGAGCTCCACCCGGTGCGCGCCGGCCCGCTGCGCCGTGATGCACGAGGACAGGGAATAGCAGCACACCTCCAACGGCATCCTAGAAAATGTGCTTGGCGGGGAGGAGCCCATCCTGTGCACCGCTTTTCACGGCGTAGGTGAAACCCTGCTGCAAGGCATAGGCACCCACCGCTCCATCACGGCGCAACGCCATGAAGGCCACCTGGACCTTCCGCGCATGCCCGGCATCCCTCCGCACGATGCGTTCCAATGCAGCCTTGCAAGCGTCCTCCGGGGTATGGCCTTGGCGCATCAATTCCACCACGGTATGGCTGCCCGCCATGCGCACCACCTCTTCCCCAACGCCCGTGGCCGTGGCCGCCCCTACTTCATTGTCCACGAACAGACCGGCGCCAATGATGGGCGAATCCCCCACGCGGCCGTGCAACTTGTAGGCCATGCCGCTGGTAGTGCACGCCCCGCCCAGGTCACCGCCGGTATCCAACGCCAGTATGCCGATGGTGTCGTGGTCCCGCGCATCACCGGTGATCCGGTTCTCAATGTTGGCCACCGGCGCGTAGTTCGCCGTTTGCAACCAAGCCTCCCACTCCATTCGGCTTTGTTCCGTGAGCAGGTCCTGCTCTTGGAACCCGTTGGCCAAGGCGAACCGCAGGGCGCCTTCACCGGCCAACATCACATGGGGCGTCTTCTCCATGACCGCACGCGCCACGGAAACGGCATGCATGATCCCCTCCAGTGCCGCCACCGAGCCGCAACGGCCTTTGGCATCCATGATGCAGGCATCCAAGGTCACATGGCCATCGCGGTCCGGCCGGCCGCCATAGCCCACGCTCTGGTTGGCGGCATCCGCCTCGGGCACCCGGGCCCCGGCCTCCACGGCATCCAAGGCACTGCCGCTGCCCACCAGGATGCCCCAGGCCGCCGCGTTGGCAGCCTGTCCGAAATCCCATGTGGAGATCACCGTTGGATTGTTCAGTACACGCAAGGGAAGGATCTGCCCCTCCCGTTCGGATGAAGCGGAAGAGCATCCCACCAGGGCCGCCGCGGAGGACAAGGCGGAGAGGCGCAGAAATTCCCTACGGTCAAGCATCAAGCCGGTCTATTGGGCCGATAATGTAAGGCCGCTCGTCGGCTTCCGCCGGACGGAACTTGGCACGGCCACCGCTCACACGGTGAGGATCTCCTTCTCCTTGGCGGCGATCAAGGTGTCCACCTTCTTGTTCCAGTTGGCGGTGGTCTTGTCCACCTCGGCCTCGGTGGTCTTGGCCACATCCTCCGGCAAGCCGTCCTTCTGGGCCTTCTTGATGGCTTCCATCGCCTTTTGACGGGCACCACGGATGCTCACCTTGGCGCTCTCACCTTCCCGATGGGCCATCTTCACCAGCTCCTTGCGGCGCTCCTCGGTGAGCATGGGCACGGCAATGATCACGTGCTCGCCATTGTTGCTGGGGTTGAAACCCAGGTTGGCGGCCATGATCGCCCGCTCGATCGGGTCGATCATCTTCTTCTCCCACGGTTGGATCAGGATCGTGCGGGCGTCGGGCGTGTTGATGTTGCTCACTTGGCTCAACGGCACTTCGCTGCCATAATAGTCCACCCGTACACCTTCCAACATCGCCGGGTTGGCCCGGCCGGCACGGATCTTCACCAACTCCTTGTCCAAATGCTCAACGGCCTTTCGGTCAAGGTCTTCGCACTGGGCGATCAGGGATGTTACGTCGCTCATGGTTCTTCCTGGAAAAGAGGCGCAAAAGTAATCGGGGAGGCTTGGTGTGCCGTTGTCCGTTCTCAGTTGTCAGGCTTGGCAGTGACCTCCGATCCAAAGTAACCCCTGGTAGGCCGGCAACAAACTGCGGCCAATGGACGATCCGCGACTGACAACGGACAACTGAACACTGGCATTAAAACTCCACCAGCGTGCCCAGCGGTTCTCCGCTCACGAGTTTGCGCAGGTTGCCCGTTTTGTTCATGTCGAACACGATGATGGGCAGCTTGTTCTCGCGGCACAAGGTGAAGGCTGTCATGTCCATCACCGCAAGGCCTTTGGCATAGACCTCCTCGAAGGAGATGCGGTCGTAGCGCGTGGCCGTGGGGTCCTTCTCCGGGTCGGCGGTGTAGATGCCGTCCACGCGGGTGCCCTTGAGGATCACGTCGGCCTCGATCTCAATGGCCCGCAGGCTGGCGGCGCTGTCCGTGGTGAAATACGGGTTGCCCGTGCCGGCGCCGAAGATCACGACGCGGCCTTTTTCCAGGTGGCGGACGGCCCGGCGGCGGATGAACGGCTCGGCGATCTGCTCCATCTTTATGGCGCTCATCAGCCGTGTCTTCTGGCCGGCGGATTCCAATGCGCTCTGCAGGGCCAAGCTGTTGATCATGGTGGCCAGCATGCCCATGTGGTCCCCCTGGACCCGATCGATCCCGTTGGCCGCCGCTTGGATGCCCCGGTAAATGTTGCCGCCGCCGATCACCAAGGCCACCTCCACCCCGGCCTGGGACACCGCCACGATCTCCTCCGCGTACTGCTTCAGCATGGCGCTGCTGATGCCATAGGCTTGGTCGCCCATGAGGCTCTCGCCCGAGAGCTTCAACAGGATCCGCTTGAATTTCGAGGGGTTGGTCAGGGTGCTCATCGGGGCGCGAAAATAGGCCCGGGCCTCCGATGCCGGCAATGGCCCTGCAGCACGGTGCCACCGTTGGGTGGCTTCCACCATGCCCCACCCGGCACGCCCATGCTCACTCTTGCCGCCAACCTTCTCCGTGCCATGGATCGGGGAAAGGGAACTATCTGGCCTGCCGTGGCCTACCGGTCTTCCTAGCGGCCCAGCAACTTCTTGGCCGCGGCCTTCACCACGTTGGGCGTGCTGTCCTTCTCATACTGCGCCCACAATTCCTTTGAGCGCTTGTTGTAGAAGTCACGCACCGTTTTCTCCATCTCCCGGGGTACGGCGACCAGCATGTCGTCCATGAGGGTCACGTAGCGCTGGCCGCCGTTGCTCAGCAGGCCTACCACCTCGGGCAGCTCGCCATAGGTCTCGTCATTCCACGTTGCCGAGCAGAATCGAGCATCATCCACGATGACCACCAGGTCCTTCAGCCCGCTTCCGTTCACATGCTTCAACTCCTTCAGCAAGGGGTAGCTGTTGTGAGTTTCGCCGGAGGAGTAGTGCGCGTCCAGATAGACGATGGCGTGGTCCGAAAGCAGGGAAGGCATCATCTCGGAGGAATCGCCCAGCACGAATCGGATGTTCTTCCGGCTTTGGTCCAGTCTATCGTACAGCTCCTGGGCGAATTCGATGGTGACCACCTGCTTGAACACCTCCGAAGCCCAATAAGCCGTGGCGCCGATGTTGGTGCCCGTCTCCACGAAGGTGTCCAGCTGCCTGTGGTGCTGCCGCAAATGCGCGATGAGGTCCTTGGGAACGCCCCTGTATTGAAAACCTTTCGTTGCGATGATGCCCATGTGGATTGCTTGTTCGATCAATATTAACGGTAAATCCCTTGCATGGGAAAGCCCTGGCCACGGACCCGTTCGCGATGCGCAGCCAGCGAGGTGCCCATCTTCCCCGGCCGGGGCGGCCGGTGGTCCCCCTATGCCCATTCACACGGGGTTCCGTTCCGTTTTTCATGGAAGATGCATTTGGCGCTCTACGACGGGGCAGCATGCGCCGCGCGGGGTTCCTGCCGCCTCTGGCGGTACCGTGGGGTTTCGTTTGAACGGCTTGGGCGGTTCCTCCTCATCGAAACCCTTGCTGCCATTGCGCTTTCGACTCTCGCAGCAGACCCTGCTGCACGATCCAGGCAGCAACTGACGCGTTCCCCAAGGACCGGCATGGGAGCCTGCAACGGAAAGGTGATCCAAATGGGCGTACCAGCAATGGCCCGATCAAAATGGGCTTTCCGCATGGCCTGCGATCGTTGACCCGATGCCAGGGTGGAACAGCCGTGCAATGGCGCGCTGGGCCGCGCAAACAGAAGCGGTGCAACGCGGAACGGCCCCGATGTCCGGGGCCGTTCCAAAGTAGGTCGTTGGCGATCAAGCCAGCGCGAAGCGCTTGAAGGCGGTCACCTTCAAGTCCTTGTCGGCCTTCTGAACGTACTGCTCCACGTTCAATTTGTTGTCCTTGATGAACTCCTGGGCGAGCAGGGTGCTCTCCTTGAAGAACTTGTTGAGGCGGCCTTGGGCGATCTTCTCGGCCATTTCCGGAGCTTTGCCCTCTTGGATGGCGAGTTCCTTGCCGATCTCCAGTTCCTTCTCGATCACGCTCTGCGGCGTGCTGCTCTTGTCCAGTGCGATGGGCGCCATGGCCGCGGCCTGCATGGCCACATCCTTGGCCACGCCCTCCTGGCCGGCCTTGTTCAGGCCCACCACGCTGGCCACGCGGTTGCCCGGGTGGTTGTAGGCGTACACGAATTCCGCCTCCACGATACCGCAGTAGTTCACATCGATCTTCTCTCCGATCACACCGGTCTGCTCGGTGAGCTTCTCGGCGATGGTGAGGCCGTTGCCGTAGGGGAGGGCCTTCAACGCCTCGGCGTCGGCGGTCATATGCTGCAGGGCCACTTCCAGGATGGTCTCGGCCATCTTGCCGAAGTCGGCGTTCTTGGCCACGAAGTCGGTCTCACAGTTCACGCTCACCAACACGCCTTGCTTGGCATCGGCGCTGGTCTTGGCGATCACCAACCCCTCGGCCGCCTCGCGGTCGGCGCGGTTGGCGGCCACCTTTTGGCCCTTCTTGCGAAGCAGGTCAATGGCGGCATCAAAGTCGCCGTTGGCCTCGGTGAGGGCCTTTTTGCAATCCATCATGCCTGCGCCCGTCATTTGGCGCAGCTTGTTCACTTCTGCGGCGGAAATGGCCATGGTCGTGCTCATGCTAGGGTATTGAATGTTCCAAAATGGAGGCTTGGCGGATGGCGACAAGGCCGGTGCTCAGGCCTCTTCGCTGTTCTTGTCCGCGGCTTCGGCCACCACCTCCTCGGTATCCGGCTTGCGTGCCCCGCCCTTGCGGCCCGGCTTGGCCCCCTTGTCGGAAGACGCATCCTGCTGCTCCTCTTCCTCCTCGTCGGGCGTGGCCGTACCGCTGTCCTTGTCGCGCTTGCGTTCTTCGATCCCTTCCAGCACCGCGGCCACCATGGTGTCCACGATGAGCTCAATGCTCTTGGTGGCGTCGTCGTTGGCAGGGATGGGGAAATCCACCAAGGTGGGGTCGCTGTTGGTGTCCACCATGGCGAAGGTGGGGATGCCCAGTTTGCGGGCCTCGGCCAGGGCGATGTGCTCTTTCACGATGTCCACGATGAACAAGGCGCTGGGCAAGCGGGTGAGGTCGGCGATGCTGCCCAGGTTCTTTTCCATTTTCTCGCGCTGGCGGCTCACTTGCAGGCGCTCGCGCTTGCTCATGTTCTCGAAAGTGCCGTCCACCTTCATGCGGTCGATGCTGGACATCTTCTTGATGGCCCGGCGGATGGTGCCGAAGTTGGTGAGCATGCCACCGCTCCAACGCTCGGTGACATAAGGCATGCCGATGTCCTTGACCTTGTTGGTCACAATGTCCTTGGCCTGCTTCTTCGTGGCCACGAACAACACCTTCTTGCCGCTGCGGGTGATCTGGCGGAGGGCGTGGGCCGCTTCCTCCAACTTCACGGAGGTCTTGTTCAGGTCGATGATGTGGATCCCCTTCTTCTCGGCGAAGATGTAGGGGGCCATGTTGGGGTTCCACTTGCGGCGCAGGTGGCCGAAGTGCACACCGGCCTCCAGCAGCGTGTTGAATTCAATGCGAGCCATGTCAGGTTCTATTTGTTGGGTTCACTTTCCTTTTTCCCGTTGTGCAGGCATTCGGCGCGGTAGCCGGTCCGGTGAAATACGGACTCCCGGGTCTGGCCGAATTGGATGCTGAACCCGCCTTCACCGTGGCTCCGGCGGGCATCAACAAGCGCGGGATATCAACGCTTGCTGAACTGGTAACGCTTGCGTGCCTTCTTGCGGCCGAACTTCTTGCGCTCCACCTCGTGGGGGTTGCGGGTCATCAGGTCGTCGGCCTTCAACGCCGGCTTGTGGGCCTCGTCCACGGCCACCAAGGCGCGGGCGATGCCCAGCCGGGCGGCTTCCACCTGGCCGGTGATGCCGCCGCCGTTCACGTTGATGGACACGTCGAACTTGCCCTCGGTGCCGGTGAGCTTGAAGGGCTGGTTCAATTTGAACTGCTGGGTGAGGACGGGGAAATACTCCGCTCCCTCCACGCCGTTCACGAAGATGGTGCCGTCGCCCTCGCTGAGGACCACGCGTGCCACGGAGGTCTTCCGGCGGCCGAGGCTGATGATGGGATCCATGCTCACTTGATGGTGTTAAGGTCGATCTTGCGGGGCTGTTGGGCGCTGTGCTTGTGTTCGGTGCCCACCACCACGTGGAGGTTGCCGAACTGGGCGCGGCCAAGGCGGGTTTTGGGCAACATGCCGCGTACGGCATGCTCCAGCAGGGCCTCCGGCTTGCGGGCCAGCAGCTTGGCCGCCGGCTCGCGGGTCTGTCCACCCGGATACAGGCTGTACCGCTGGTATTCCTTGTCGGCCATCTTGTTGCCGGTGAGGCGGATCTTCTCCGCGTTCACCACGATCACGTGGTCGCCCGTGTCTACATGGGCGGTGAAAGTGGGTTTGTGCTTACCGCGCACGAGCATGGCGATCTTGCTGGCTACGCGGCCGATGACCTCGTTCTCGGCATCCACCAGAAGCCATTCCTTCTGCGTGGAGGCCGCATTGGCCATCGTTGTGGTGTGGGTCGTGGATGCCACGGTACAGGGGGTATTGATGATAGGTTTCCCTACTAAGGGGGCGCGAAGGTAACGGCTTCTTTCGGAAAACCAACAATGTGTTGTTGAGGAGATCCGTGGCAAACCCCGGGGCCGGTTCCCCAGGAGGCTGCCAACCAGCTGGGGATCAGGGAGGCGAGCTACTCCTTTCCGCGTTGCTGCGCGACATTTGCCGGCTTGCCATATGCGGGCACCAGGTAGGCGAGATCCGCGAAAAGACCCGATTGGAAATACCGTTCCGCACTGCGGGCCAGGCCGGCCACCCCGGGCCGGATGCCCGGAACATGCGTGATCCACGGGCAGGCCTGCCATAGGTGCACCGCCTTGTCCGCCCCATCGCCGAATACCGTCACCGGGCCTGTGTTCCTCCGGGCCTCGCACCAAGCCTCATCCAGGATCAGCGGAGCCGTTTCCCCCAGCGGGTCTCCTCCCGGCCCATACACCCGCGTGTACACTTCCATGCGCCGGGCGTCCACCATGGGCATGAGTTGTGGCCCTGCCGGTGGTTCGCCGTCCTGCAGCAGCTGGGCCACCAGGATGTCCATCGTCCCCATGCCGATCAATGGTTTGTCCATGGCGAAGCACAATCCCTTGGCGGCGGACAACCCGATGCGCAGGCCCGTATAGGATCCCGGGCCCGTGCCTACCGCCACGGCATCCACGGCGGTCAGGAACAAGCTGGCCTCGGCCAATACCTCGGCGATGAACACATTGGTCTGTTCCGCATGGGACAAGGCCGGCGTGGCATCGGTGCGCCATGCCACCGGTGTGCCATCGCGGGAGAGCACCACGGCCAAATGCGGGGTGGCCGTATCGAAGGAGAGCAGGAGCGCCACGATCACAGGGATAAGGGCAGGCCCTGCAGGATGTCCAGGGCCTTTTCAGCCATGAGGTAGCTGTACTTGGCATTGATCAGTTGCGCCGTGCTTTGCTGCAACCGCGCCTTGGCCACGTTGAGCTCGGTGGCGGTGATGGCCTGCTGGGCATAGCGCTCATCGGCCATGCGCAGCGATTCCTCGGCCGCGTCCACGGACAGTTTTGCACTGATGTACTGGCGGTAGGCCCCCCGCTGTGCCGTCATCGCGTTCTGCACATCAACCTGCAGGGTGTTGCGCCGCTTGGCCAGTTCGTTCTTGGCCTGCTCGTACTGCACCCGGGCACGGTCCGTGGCCAGGCGGTTGCCCATGTTGTTGAAGATGGGAATGCTCAAGGTGAACCCGATGGACTCATTGAGGTTGTCGTCCAGCTGTTGTGAGAGGGACTTCACCCGGGTGGCCTGGGTGAAGTTGGGGGCGTACACCGGAATGCCCTCTTCGGTGGTGCCGATCAGGATGGAACCGTCCGGCTGCGGGTTGCCGACGGCCTCCAAGTTGCGGCCGGAATAGCCGGTGCCCAATGAAGCATTGAAGGAGAGGGAGGGTATGGCATTGGTGCGGCTGATGGCCACGCCGCGTGCTGCGCCCTGCATGTTCAGGTCGGCTGCGGCGAAGGCAGGATTGGAGGCCACCACCCGGGCCAGTATCTCGGATTCCGTGGCCGCGGGTTCGGTGATGGCCAAGGCTCCGATCGCGGGTGAGGCAATACGCAAGGCCGCCGCCTCGCCTTCATCGAGCAGCATGAGCTGGGCCAAGGTGAGCCGGGCCTTCTCGGCCTGGATCCGCAAGGTTTCCGCGTTGAATTCCTCCTGGGCCTGCTGGGCCTGGATGTCCAACAGATCGGCCCGTGGCGATCGGCCTGCCTCCACCATGGTTTGCGTACGCACGGCCTGTTCCTCGGTGGCCTGGGCCTGGGCATCGGCCGCGGCGACCTGCTCCTGCAGGCCCAGCAGGTCCAGGTAAGCGCGCACCACGGCCGTGCTGATCTCGTTGTGCATGGCCTCCAGCACCTTTCCCGCAGCCTGTTCATTCAGGGCCGCCTGCTTCAATTCCTGGTGTTTCCTGCCCCCTTGGAAAAGGGCGACATCGCTGTTGAGGTACAGGTTGTTGGTGCGGACACGGTCGGTGGCGAAGGTGTTGGTGTACTGGTCGATGGTCTTGCCCCAATTGTACCCGTGGGTGGCGGCCCCGTTGAGGTTGGGCAGGAAGGACCAATAGGCCTGCTCATGGGCCTTGTCGGCCAAATCGGCATCGAGGGCGGCATTGCGCACATCGAGGTTGCGTTCCCGGGCCTTGGCCAGGCACTGCTCCAAGGTCCATGGCTGCTGGCCCCACAGCAGGGGCGTCATGAGCATGAAGGGAAGTAGGATGACGGTTCGCATGCGGCCAGACCGGGTGTTGTTGCCCCGCAAGCAAAAGTAGATGCACCCCGGTGCCCGGTACCCGGGTTGGGATAAACGGCGCATGTGCCGTGCGGATGGCCAAGGTCAGGTCCCCGTCACCAGGATCTCCACCCGCCGATTGGCCTCGCTCTGCTCCTTGTTTTGGGGATCGGGGTAGATCATGTGGGCATTGCCCATGCCCACGTACTTCACCCGGAGCGGGTCCACATCGTTGATCAGCAGGAAATCATACACGGTGCGTGCACGGGCCTCGCTCAGCATGATGAACTCCTTGCTATTCTTCTTGAATGAGGGTCCGTTCACGTGGCCTTCGATCTCGATCCGCGCCGTGGGGTTCTGTTCCAGGAAGCTCAACAAGAGGAAGAGCGACCCTTGCGAGCTGCGCAGCACCTTGCTGTCGTTGCCCACGAACCGGATGTCGTCCAACACCACTTTGGCCCCGGTGGCGATGGGTTCCAGCTTGATGGTGACGCGTACTTCAGGCTCCGTGGATGGCTTCACTTGATGGGCATGGAACATGTATCCCTTCCGAAGGCAGCTGATGCGCAGCTTCCGGTACGTATCCATCCGGAAGGCATACCGGCTCTGGCCATTGGCCTGGACCACGGAATCAAAGTACATGCCCTCCACGGCCAGCGCGGCCTCCAAGGGCTTGCCCGTCACGGCATCCACCACATCCACCAGCAAGGACTGCGGTGGTTCCTCCGCTGCCGGCGGAGGGGGCGGTGGATCGTAATGGAACCGGATGGTGAAACCGTCATATGGCCGGTTCTGGTAGTCCACCAGCAGGTAGTACAGGTCTCCTTCCTCCACGGGAAGGGCCCGGCTGTAGGAGCTGCCCACACCGGACCGTACGAAGTCATCCATGGCCTCCTTGCTGAGGCCGCACTTGGCATCCAGGTCAGGGTCATTGCGCGAGATGTTGCTGCGCACCGGCACCAACTGCTTGGTGCGCACCTTCTCGCAAATGTCCGGCACGTTGCCGTGGAACAAGAGGAAGTCGATATCGTCCTGCGGATCCTTGGGAAGGATGTCGAAAGTGAGTCGGGTCTTCACCGGCGCGCGGAACAGGTACCAAGTGGAATGATGCTCCCGTTCCAGCCACTGCAGGTCGGTTGCCGGATTCTCCTTGATCTCCAAGATGTTTCCGAAGCCCCTGCCCGGCCTGTCGCAAA
Source organism: Flavobacteriales bacterium (assembly GCA_018057455.1). GTDB lineage: Bacteria > Bacteroidota > Bacteroidia > Flavobacteriales_F > PHOS-HE28 > PHOS-HE28. Next base: position 11,645 of record JAGPDT010000068.1, read on the forward strand.
CCACCACGGAATCCTTGATGAAAATGGCTCCTGCGCAGTCCCCTGGATCTGCTGCACGCTCCTGTGCGCGCAGCATCTGGCATAGGAACAGGCAGCCAACAAGGACCGGATATGGTGCTTTGGAGCGCAAGAGCAGGAATAGGCAACGCCATTCTTACGCAGGCGTGTAGCTGAGGTTACTCCCCAACCAGCGTTCCATCCATTCCGTGGTCTTCCCTTTCCGCTGGGCCAGGTCCTCGATCTGGTCCTTCCCCACCCGGCCCACGCCGAAGTATTTGCTGCGCGGATGCGCGAAGTACCAGCCGCTCACCGCCGCCGTGGGATACATGGCCAAGCCTTCGGTGAGTTCGATGCCGGTGTGCTTGGTGGCATCGAGCAGGCGGAAGATCTCGGGTTTCTCCGTGTGGTCCGGGCAGGCGGGATAGCCCGCAGCGGGGCGCACACCGTCGTACTTCTCCTTGATCAGTTCCTCGTTGCTCAACATCTCCGCGTGCGCGTAGCCCCAGATCTCCTTGCGCACGGTTTCGTGCATTTTCTCCGCGAACGCCTCGGCCAAACGGTCGCCCATGGCTTTGCACATGATGGCGCTGTAATCATCACCGGCGGCTTCGAGTTGTTGCGCTTTTTCCTCCACGCCGTGGCCGGTGGTAACCGCGAAGGCCCCGATCCAGTCGGCGCTGCCGCTGCCCTTGGGCGCGATGAAATCCGCATTGGCGGTGTACGGAACGCCCGGCGCCTTCTTCGATTGTTGACGCAACGTGTGGAAGGTGCCGATCACCTCGTTGCGCTTTTCGTCCTTGTACACGTCCACATCATCGCCCACGGCATTGGCCGGCCAGATGCCTACCACGCCGTGCGCGGTGAACCAGCGCTCCTTCACCAGTTTGTCCAGCATCTTCAGCGCATCGGCGTGCAGCTTGGAGGCTTCCGCGCCCACCACGGGATCGGTGAGGATCTTCGGGTACTTGCCCGCCAGCTCCCACGCCTGGAAGAAAGGCGTCCAGTCCAAGTACGGCACGAGGTCCGCGAGGGGGAAGTTGCGGAAGGTGAACAGGCCGGTGCTGCGCGGCTGCACGGGCGGCTCGGCGGCCCAATCAATGGTGAAGTGCTTTTCACGCGCTTCGGCGATGGGGATGATCTCCTTCTCGCGCTGTGAAGTGGCGTAGTGTTCGCGCACGGTTTCGTACTCCTCGGCAACGCGCTTCACGTAGGCATCATGCGTTTCGGGACTGAGCAGTTCGCTCACCGCGGGCACGCAGCGCGAGGCATCGATGATGTGTACCACCGGTTTGCTGTAGTGCGGCGCGATGCGCACGGCCGTGTGTACGCGACTGGTGGTGGCGCCGCCGATCAACAACGGAAGCGTAAAGCCCTCGCGCTCCATGTCCTTGGCCACGCTGGCCATTTCATCCAGCGAGGGCGTGATCAAGCCGCTGAGGCCGATCACGTCCACCTTCATTTCGCGCGCGGTCTTCAGGATGGTGGCGCTGTGCACCATCACGCCGAGGTCGATCACCTGCCAGCCGTTGCAAGCCAGGATCACGCCCACGATGTTCTTGCCGATGTCATGTACATCGCCTTTCACGGTGGCGAGCAGGATCTTGCGCGGACCGTCATCGCGCGTGGTATGCACGGGCACGCCGAAGCTGTCCTTCAGCACTTCCGCTTCCGCCGGTGTGTTCTTCCTGAATTCCTCCAAAAAGGGCTCCAGGTAGGCCACGGCTTTCTTCATCACGCGCGCGCTCTTCACCACTTGGGGCAGAAACATTTTTCCCGCTCCGAAGAGGTCGCCCACCACGGTCATGCCTGCCATCAGCGGACCTTCGATCACCTTCACGGGATCCACCAGTTCCTTGCGCGCTTCCTCGGTGTCCTCCACGATGAAGTCGGTGATGCCGTGTACCAGCGCGTGCCGGAGGCGATCCTTCACCGGCGTTTCGCGCCAGCTCATGTCCTGCACCTTGCCTTGCGAGCCGCCGCCGCGGTAGCTCTCCGCGAGCGTCACCAAGCGTTCGGTGGCATCGGGCCTGCGGTCGAAGAGCACGTCCTCCACGTGTTCCAGCAGTTCCTTGGGGATCTCGTCGTACACACCGATCTGGCCCGCGTTCACAATGCCCATGTCCATGCCCGCCTGGATGGCGTGGTAGAGGAAGGCCGTGTGCATGGCCTCGCGCACCCGCTCGTTGCCGCGGAAGCTGAAGCTGATGTTGCTCACGCCGCCGCTCACCAATACGCCGGGCAGGTTCTGCTTGATCCACTTCACCGCCGCGATGTAGTCGATGGCGTAGCGCGCATGTTCGGTCATGCCCGTGGCCACGGTGAGGATGTTGGGATCGATGATGATGTCGTGCGGTGCGTAGCCCACCTTTTGCGTGAGCAGGTCATACACGCGCTGCGCGATCTGGATGCGGCGCTCGTAACTGTCGGCCTGTCCTGTTTCGTCGAAGCACATCACCACGGCCGCCGCGCCCAGGCGCTTCACGATGCGGGCGTGATCGAGGAATTCCTTTTCGCCCTCCTTCAGGCTGATGCTGTTGGCGATGCCTTTGCCCTGCAGGCATTTCAGGCCTGTCTCGATCACGGCGAACTTGCTGCTGTCCACCATCACCGGCACGCGGGAAATGTCGGGCTCGGCAGCGAGGAGGTTGAGGAAGGTGCGCATGGCGGCCACGCCGTCGATGAGGCCCTCATCGAGGTTCACGTCGATGAGCTGCGCGCCGTTCTCCACCTGCTGGCGGGCCACGCGCACGGCCTCGGCGTAGTCGCCGTCCTTGATGAGCCTGCGGAACTGCGCGCTGCCGGTGACGTTGGTGCGCTCGCCGATGTTGACGAAGTTGCTGCCGGGGAAGATGCGGAGGGGCTCGAGGCCGCTATACGTCGGAATGCTCATATTGCAACAGGAACTTTAAGCGGCTGATGCTTCGCTGCTTCCACTGCCAGCGCCGCAATATGCTCCGGCGTAGTCCCGCAACATCCGCCCACGATGTTCACCAAGCCGTCCTTCATGAACTCGCCCACTAAGCGCGCTGTCACTTCGGGTGTTTCGCGGTATTCGCCCATCTGGTCGGGCAGGCCGGCGTTGGGGTATACGCTTACCAAGCACGGGGCTTGTTCGGCTAGCACTTGCAGGTAGGGCCGCATCTGGGCCGCGCCCAGCGCGCAGTTCAGGCCGATGCTGAAGAGCGGCACGTGGCCCATGCTGATCAAGAAGGCATCCACGGTCTGGCCGCTGAGCGTGCGCCCGCTGGCATCGGTGATGGTGACGCTGCACATCAACGGCAGCCGCGTGCCGCGCTTGTCAAACACTTCCTCGATGGCGTAGAAAGCGGCCTTGGCGTTGAGCGTATCGAAGATGGTCTCCACCAAAAGCAGGTCCACGCCGCCTTCCATCAGCGCGTCCACTTGTTCGGTGTATGCGGTCACCAGCTCATCGAACGTCACCGCGCGGAAGCCGGGGTCGTTCACGTCCGGGCTGAGCGAGGCCGTGCGGTTGGTGGGGCCGATGGAACCGGCCACGAAGCGCGGCTTGCCGGGGTCTTTTGCCGTGAACTTTTCGCACGCGGCCTTGGCCAATTGCG
>JAGPDT010000068.1:15322-16887 GCA_018057455.1 Flavobacteriales bacterium
CCGGGGTCGTTCACGTCCGGGCTGAGCGAGGCCGTGCGGTTGGTGGGGCCGATGGAACCGGCCACGAAGCGCGGCTTGCCGGGGTCTTTTGCCGTGAACTTTTCGCACGCGGCCTTGGCCAATTGCGCGGAGCGCAGGTTGATCTCGCGCACCAGGTGCTCGCATTTATGCTCCGCCTGCGCAATGGATGTACCGCTGAAGGTGTTGGTCTCGATGATGTCCGCACCGGCTTCCAGGTATTGCTCGTGGATGCGCGTGATGGCCTCGGGGCGCGAGAGCGACAGCAGGTCGTTGTTGCCCTGCAGGAGTATTTCATGCTGCTCCATGCCGGGCGGTCGGAAGTCTTCTTCCTGCAACTTCAGCCGCTGGATCATGGTGCCCATGGCACCGTCCAGGATGAGGATGCGGTCTTGTGCGAGTTGTTCGATCGTTGGCATGGTTGAAATGCGAGAAGATGAGATGACGTGAAGGGGTGAGGAAGTGAAGAGGAGACGGGCAACTTCGTCACTTCATCTCCTCTTCACCTCTTCACTGAGCCCACCAGAAAAACAAAAACCCCATCCGATGGGCCGGATGAGGTGCAATACTTCATAAAGAAGCACAGGACTCGATCACGGCTCATCTTCTCCACCGTACGGCGGACTGGATTTAGCACCTGTCCAGCGGTACACCGCCGTATGGTTGCCAAGGCTTCGCAGGGCCAGTCCCTCCGCCTTTCTGGATAAGCTTAATGGAAAAGAACGAGGCGCAAAGGTAAGATCAGGGTTTACTCGCGCGAAAAGTGGCCTGTCCGGACTCACGCGGAGAAGAGAAGCGGGTGGGCTCACGCGAAGACGCGAAGGCGCGGAGAAGAGAAGCGGGTGGGCTCACGCGAAGGCGGTTGGCTCACGCGAGACGCGAACCTGCGAGGAAGGATCGGGGCCAGTGATGTGATGGCCTACTTTCGCTTGATGATAACGGGATCGGACCCTGAGGAACTTTCGGCGCTTGTAGTGGATGCCGCATTCCACATACATGATAAGCTTGGGCCAGGTCTTCTGGAATCCGTGTACACTTCCGTGCTGGCGCGTGCCTTGCAACGAAAAGGACTCAAGGTGGAACGTGAAAGGATCGTGGTGTTCGAGTTCGACGGAATGCAATTCAATGACGGCCTGCGCATTGACTTGTTGGTGAACGATGTATTGGTGGTGGAATTGAAATCCGTTGAAGCATTCGCACCGGTGCACTTCAAGCAGCTGCTCACCTACCTCCGCCTAATGGGGCTGCCGCTGGGACTGCTGATCAACTTCGGCGCGGCCACTTTCAAGGCAGGATGCAGGCGCGTGGTGAATGACCACCGCTCCACCGAAAACTCCCACTTGCGCATCAACAAAGGGGCACCATGACGGCAGTGCCGCCGAATAAGTGTGAAGCAATACGACCACCATCCGCATATCCTTCGCGGCTTCGCGTGACACCCCTCTCACTTCGCGGCTTCGCATGTCGACCACACATCGTCTTCGCGTTCTTCGCGGCTTCGCGTGCCCCGAAGAATCTCACTTCCCCCCGATGTACTTCCCCAACCA
>JAGPDT010000069.1 GCA_018057455.1 Flavobacteriales bacterium
CTTTTCTTGATCCTCGGCTTCCTGCTCGGGCGCATGTGCGGCGCAGGTTGTGGCGGGGGCAAATGCGGCCCCGGCGGCAAGCGAGGTGGCGATTGCGCCATGCACGGAGGCATGTCGAAAGAAGCATGCGCACATGGCAAGAAGGGCAAGTGCTGCTCCATGAAGGGTGACTCCACGATGATGGACCACCACGGCGTGGAGAGCATGGCGGACAGCACCGTGAAATAAAGGCGGGGCTGCTCGTGGCATTGATGGTGGCATGCACGCTTGCCGCGCAAGCCCAACGCATCGGGAACGCCTCGCGCAGCACCATCGGCTGCTTTGATGGGGATGGCCGTGTACAGGACAGGGCTATCGCCTCTTATTCTCAATGTGGTCTAGGCCATGCTGTGCGACACCCTTCGGGGTCGTTTCCTTCTAGGCGCAATGGTTCTACGGTGTGTGACCCACTTCGGGGTCACAGGTGGAAGTGCTCTTGGTGACCCCGAAGTGGGTCACACACCGTAGCATTTTCACGAAGAATGGAGGTTCGACCCCGAAGGGCGTCGCACAATTCCCTATGCCGGTCAGAATAATTTGAAGCGATAGCCCTGGTGTACAGGACGGTCCGCGCAGCACCTTGGGCTATGCGCCGGACCTGCCGCCGGCCTGGGTGGCGGTGCATTGCTTCTTCTTCCGCTTCCCGTAACGGCATCCGGTTCCCGTGGCCGGCCGGGGCACGGAGGTCGTGGGCCGCTAACTTCCCGGCATCCGTCAATACACCGCTTGCCGGGCGCACCTATCTTCGCCGTCCCGCCGGGCCGTGTAACACCAGCACGATGCAATTCTCAGCCACGCAGATCGCCGCCCTCCTCGATGGGGAAGTGGACGGTGATGCCCAGGTGCTCGTGAGCGACCTGGCCAAGATCGAGGAAGGCAAGCCGGGTTCCCTCACCTTCCTGGCCAACGCCAAGTACACCGATCACCTGTATTCCACGGAGGCCAGCATCGCCGTGGTGGCCCGGGATTTCCTGCCCACCCAGCCCCTGCCCAAGCGCCTCACGCTGATCCGCGTGGACGACCCCCGGGCCTGCTTCAGCCGCCTGCTGAAGATGAACGAGGGCCTGAGCAACAACAAACGCGGCATCGAACAGCCCAGCTTCGTGAGCCCCAAGGCCAAGGTGGCGCCGGGCGCCTACATCGGGGCCTTCAGCTACATCGGCGAAGGGGCGGTGATCGAGGAAGGCGCGAAGATCTTCCCCCATTGCACCATCGGCGACAACGTGCACATCGGCAAGGACACCTGCCTGCATGCCAACGTCTCGGTCTACCACCGCTGCGTGGTCGGCGCCAACTGCATCATCCACAGCGGCGCGGTCATCGGTGCCGATGGCTACGGTTTCGTGCAGAACGACAAGGGCGAACAGGAGAAGATGCCCCAGGTGGGCAACGTGATCATCGAGGACCAGGTGGAGATCGGCGCCAACACCACCGTGGACCGTGCCACCTTGGGGCACACCATCATCCGCAAAGGCGCCAAGTTGGACAACTTGATCCAGGTGGGGCACAACGTGGAGATCGGGGCGCATACCCTGGTGGTGGCCCAGACCGGCATCGCCGGCAGCACCCGCATCGGCGAGCACTGCGTCATCGGCGGCCAGGTGGGCATCGTGGGCCACCTGCACATCGGCAACCGCGTGAAGGTAGCCGCCCAGAGCGGGGTCTCCGTGAACCTGCCCGATGATGCCGTGGTGCAGGGCTCGCCCGCCTACGCCATCGGCGATTACAAGCGCAGTTACGTGCTCTACCGCAACCTGCCGGAGATCAAGCAGCAGATCGACCAACTGAAAAAGGAACTGGACCACCTGAAGGCCGCCAGCGCGGCCAGCCAGGAGGGTGAAGGCCGATGAAGAGGCCCCCACACCAAGGATGAACGATAAACAACACACCCTGAAGGCAACGGCCGAGGTGACGGGCATCGGCCTGCACACCGGCGAACAGGTCACCCTCACCCTCTGTCCCGCACCCGCGGGCCACGGCCTGAAATTCCAACGCACCGACCTCGAGGGCCTGCCCGTGATCGATGCCGACGCCGACCTGGTGGTGAGCACCGCACGCGGCACCACCTTGGGCAAGGGCGAGGTGAAGGTGAACACCACCGAGCACGTGCTGGCCGCCCTCTACGCCATGGGCGTGGACAACTGCCTGATCCAGCTCAACGGCAGCGAAGTGCCCATCATGGACGGCAGCGCCACCCCCTTCGTGGACGCCATCGAACAGGCCGGCTTCCAGGAGCAGGACGCCCCGCGCAACTGGTGGGTGCTCAAGGAGCCCATCTGGTTCGAGACCCAGGAACGCGGCACTGAAATGCTCGGCGTGCCCGCCCCCGGCGGCGAATTCCGCCTCACGGTGATGGTGGACTACAACAGCCCTGTGCTTGGCACCCAGCATGCCAGCATGTACAACAGCGGCGAGTTCAAAGCCGAGATCGCCCCCTGCCGAACCTTCGTCTTCCTGCGGGAGGTGGAACAGCTCGCCAAGGCCGGCCTGATCAAGGGCGGCGACCTGGACAATGCCATCGTGCTCGAAGACCGCGAAGACATCACCAACGACGACCTCAAGGCCCTGGCCAAGAGCATCGGGCGGGAATACCAGAACGTGGAGGTCCGCCGCAACGGCGTGCTCAACACCACCGACTTGAAGTTCCTCAACGAACCCGCCCGCCACAAACTCTTGGACATCATCGGCGACCTCGCCTTGGTGGGGCGCCCCATCAAAGGGCACATCCTCGCGGCCAGGCCCGGCCACTTCGGCAACACCACCTTCGCCAAGCGCATCAAGGACCGTATCCGCGAGGAGGAAAAGGACGAACGCTTCTTCATCGACCTCACCAAGGAGCCCCTTTTCGACATCAATGCCATCACCAAGATGTTGCCCCATCGCTATCCCTTCCTGCTGGTGGACAAGGTGATGAGCATGGACGCCACCAGCATCGTGGGCGTGAAGAACATCACCATGAACGAGCCGCAGTTCACCGGCCACTTCCCGGACAACCCCGTGATGCCCGGCGTGCTGCAGGTGGAGGCCATGGCCCAGGTGGGCGGCATCTTCGCCCTCAGCCAGGTTCCCGACCCGGAGCACTACACCACCTACTTCCTGAAGACCGACGGGGTGCGCTACCGCCGCAAGGTGATCCCGGGCGACACCCTGGTGTTCCGCCTGGTGCTGATCACCCCCATCCGCCGCGGCATCGTGCACATGAAAGGCATCGGCTATGTGAACGGCCAGCCCGCCGTGGAGGCCGAGATGATGGCCCAGATCGCCCGCGACAAAGCCCCCGCCGAACCCAAGGCGGAACCCAAGAAGCCCATTGCACGAACATGAGCATCTCCAAGCTGGCCTCCGTCCACCCGGACGCACGCATCGGCACGGATGTGGTCATTGAAGCCTTCACCTCCATCGCCGCCGACGTGGTCATCGGCGAGGGCACCTGGATCGGCCCCAATGCCACCATCATGGACGGCGCCCGCATCGGCAAGCACTGCCGCATCTTCCCCGGCGCCGTGGTGAGCGCCATCCCCCAAGACCTCAAGTTCGCCGGCGAAAGGACCACCGCCGAAGTGGGCGACCATACCACCGTGCGCGAGTGCGTCACCATCAACCGCGGCACCACCGACCGCCAACGTACCGCCGTGGGCAGCCACAGCCTGCTGATGGCCTACGTGCACCTGGCCCACGACTGCATCCTGGGCGACCATGTGGTGATCGCCAACAGCGTGAACCTCGCAGGCCATGTCACCATCGGCGATTGGGCCATCCTGGAAGGCAACGTGGCCGTGCAGCAGTTCATCCACATCGGCGCGCACAGCTTCATCGCCGGCGCCTCGCTGGTGCGCAAGAACGTGCCCCCCTTCGTGAAAGCCGCCCGTGAACCCCTGAGCTTCGTGGGCGTGAACGTGGTGGGCCTGCGCCGCCGCGGCTTCGACGACGCCACCGTGGCCCGCATTGAGGACATCTACCGCGAGATCTTCGTGCGCAACAGCAACTTGGAAAGGGCCGTGCAGAACGTGGAACAGCTCTTCAAGGGAACCCCCGAACAGCTGCTGATCGCGGAATTCATCCGCAACAGCCCCAAGGGCATCATGCGCGGGCTGGCCGAGTGATGCCTGCGGACATGCCCGCCCAGCCGTCCACCGGCATGCGCATTGCCCTCTCCGGCGTGGCCAAGCGCTTCGCCCGCGAAAAGGTCTTCCACGGCGTGGACCACCTCTTCGAGCCCGGCACGCGCACCGCGCTCCTGGGGCCCAACGGCTGCGGGAAAAGCACATTGCTCCAAGTCGTGGCCGGTGCCTTGGTGCCCACGGCCGGCGTGGTGGTGCACCAGCTCAACGCAAGCGTGCTCCCACAGGAAATCGTGTACCGGCACGTCAGCATCGCCGCACCGTACCTGGACCTGTACGACGACCTCTCCCTGCACGAAGCCCTGGCCATGCACCGGCGCTTCAAACCCTTCCGCAGGGGCTTCGGCCCCAAGGACCTGGCGCGCACGGCCTACCTGGAAGCCCACTGGGACAAGCCCGTGAACCACTTCAGCAGCGGCATGCGCCAGCGCCTCAAGCTCGCCTTGGCCATCCTCAGCGATACGCCGCTGCTGCTGCTGGACGAACCCGCCACCAACCTGGACGCCGAAGGCATCGCCTGGTTCCGCCAGCTGTTGCTCGCCCACCTGGATGGCCGCACCTTGCTGGTGGCCAGCAACCGGCAGCAGGAGGAAACCTTCGCCTGCTCCGCCAGCGTGGAGATCAGCCGGTGGAAGTGAAACATCAAGAGGCCGAGCGCACCGGCCCCAGCACCGCCGCCCACTTCGCAACCCCGTCCAGCATCCTTGGCGCAGCTTTGGAAAGCACCTCATTCGGCTGGAATACGCCATCCTCGCCGATGAACCGGGAGAAGAAGGGAATGGGCAGCTCGCCCGCCACCGTCAATTGCACGGCAGTGAGCACGGGCTTGAGCAGTTGCGTGGCGCGCAGGCCGCCGCTCACCCCGCCATAGCTCAGCAACCCCACGGGCTTCTGCGCCCATTCCTGGAAGAGGAAGTCGATCGCGTTCTTCAGCGGAGCGGTGTAGCCGTAGTTGTACTCGGGCATCACGAAGATGAACGCATCTGCTCCGTCAATGACGGCGCTCCATGCCTTGGTATGTGCGTGCTCGTATTTCCGCAAGCGCGGATGGTTCGGCTCGTCCATGAACGGCAGCTTCACCTGGGCAAGGTCCACCAACTCCACTTCGAAGCGGCTGTCGGCAGCCGCCACGTTGTTGATCCAGTTCGCCACTGCGGGGCCTTTGCGCCCCTGGCGGGTGCTGGCCAATATGATCTTCAGGTTCAGCATGGGCCAAAGATGGTGCAGGCCGCATCTGCGCGTTGGAGCGTGTCTTCTTGGAAGGCGTTGGGACCACCACTTACACATGGACACCACGAGACGATCGGAACCGATCCGTGCACGTTGCGGGAATTGCTACTTTCGATAGCCCCCAAACCTCCAGACCATGTACCGAGCATTGACATCCTTGTTCCTTTGTGCGCCGTTGGCGGCTATGGCACAGCCCCAGTTGGCCTTGGATACCACCAGCGACCAGAACACCATTATGTACACCGGAACGGTGGCCTCCAATGGTGACCGGGTGCTGGCCTTGCGCGGAAACCCCGGAACAGTCCTGTGGCGGGCAGCGGCGGACGGCACACCCCTGTGGGCCCGCCAACTGGGCAACGGAACGCTGGCACCACAGCTCGCCGCGGACCCGTCCAGTGGCACCTGGCTGCTGCATCCGGCCGGTGTGCAACAGTTCAGTGCCGACCCCTCCGGCTTGTACGACACCCTGCGCTACCACTACGTATTGTCCCGCATGGACGCGGCTGGGACCCTTGCATGGGCCACAAAGCTGACCTTCGACCTGCGCTACGTCACCTTATGGCCGGATCCGGAGGTCCGGCTCATGGCCGGGGATGATGCCGCCTTCCTTGTGATGTACACCCATGAAGTACCCAATGCATTGTCCATGCTGAAGGTGGACGGCCAAGGACAGATGCTGTGGGGGCGGTCCTATTGGACGGACCAGCTGCCACCGGGCACTGAAGTGACGTGCGGAGCGCCGGACGGCAACGGAGGGCTGTTCCTTTCCTTGGAGGGGAATGCATCGATGTGGACCTATGTGGCGCACGTGCTGGCCGATGGATCGTTGGATTGGGTGAAGCAGGCGGCCTACACCAATGCACCAGTGTACTACAACACAACACATGATGCAGCTGCCATGCCGGACGGTTCGGTGCTGATGTTCGGGCGGATGGACATCCCCGGCCACAACTACCTGTCCACGTTGCGGATGTCACCCCAAGGCACGGTGACGGATGCCCACTTCTATACGGCCCCCCTTGGCGGTTGGGCCGCACTTTGGGCCGTGGCCCGTGAAAATGACGGCACCATCCTGCTCGTCAATGACAGCTCGGTGATCAGGCTGGCGGTGAATGGCGAAGTGGCGTCGGCCGTTTCCCTGGCCAGCCACGTGGACGGAGATCAGCGGAACCGCTTTATACCCATGGCCATGAGCGCCACCGGCGAAGGCGCGGTGCTTCCCGGGGTATTGGACTATGTGCATGTGGACCTGGGCTACACCATGCACCGGCCGGGCATCCGCACGATCGATCCCGCCGATCCCGGATGCTACACCGCGCCACTGGCCGTGGGCCATGTACCCGTGCCGACCAACTTGTATGTGGTCACGGACTTCACGGGCTTTGAACCGGCCACGTTCCTCACCGCCGCAGCGGACACCCTGCTGGTGCTACAACCGGTGGGCATGGGTTCCACCACGGACCTGTGCGAAGTGATGGTCGCCACGGGCATCCAGGACGCGCAACACACGATCCCGGCGGACTTGCTCAACACGGTGGCCGCACAAGGCGATCCGTTCCTCTTGGCCACGCCGTTGGCGCGCCGCATCAGCGTGCTGGACGTTGCAGGCCGATGCCTGGTAAAGGAACGCTTGTATGGCGGGGATGCCCAGGCGATACACACCGCGGGGATGCCGCCAGGTCTGTATCTGCTTCGAATGTCCACCCCGGAGGGCACCGCTGTGCGCACGCACCGGGTGCTGGTCATCCCGTGACCGGGAAGCGTGTGCGGATGCCCGTTTTCCGCACTTGGTTACCTTCGCGCCTCATTTTTCCGAAACATGGCCAACACAGGTGACGTCAGCATTGGTTCCTTCATCCGCTTCAACAACGACATCTGCCAAGTGGTGGAGTGGCTGCACCGCACCCCGGGCAACCTGCGTGCCTTTTACCAGGGTAAAATGCGCAACCTGCGCACCGGCAAGCTGCTGGAACACCGCTTCCGCAGTGGCGAAAACATGGAAGTGCTCCGCGTGGAGGTCAGCGATTTCCAGTACCTCTTCCGCGAAGGCGACCACCTGGTGTGCATGGACCTGGGCAGCTACGAGCAGTTCCACGTGCCCGTGGAGCTCTTCGGTGATGCCCTGGGCCTGATGAAGGAGGAGATGATGGTGCAGGTGGGCTTCGAGAGCGGCACCCCCATCCTCGCCCGCCCGCCCAAGATCGTGGAACTGGCCGTGACCTATACCGAGACCGTGGTGAAGGGTGACACCAGCAACAAGGTGATGAAGGCCGCCACCTTGGAGACCGGCCAGGAGATCCAGGTGCCTTCCTTCGTGGAGATTGGCACCGTGGTGCGCATCGATACCGAATCCGGGGAATACCTGGACCGGGTGAAGAAGTAGGCGCCACGCCATCCACCAAGCCCTTGCCGTGCCTACGGCGCGGCTACATTTGTCCGCACCGGCCTATCCAAGGGCCCGGTGTTCAGATGGCCTCATGGAGTTGAAGGAATTCCTGACAGCGGCCGCCATGGCCGAGCTCATCCAAGCACGCGTGCTGGGCAATGCCCAGCGGCTGGTCACGGGCATCAATGAGATCAACCGGGTAGGCGAGGGCGACCTGGTGTTCGTGGACCACCCCAAGTACTACGCCAAGGCGCTCCTCAGCCCCGCCACCACCATCCTCATCGACAAGGCCGATGTGGACGTGCCCGCGGGCAAGGCGATCATCGTCAGCGATGACCCCTGCCGCGACTACAACGCCTTGGTGCGGCGCTTCATGCGGCCGCTGGATTGGAGCACGGAGCCGCCCCGGGTAGGCGCCGGCTCCGTGGTGCACCCTTCGGTGGCCGTGGGCACCAACGTGCGCATCGGCGAGGGGTGCACCATCATGCCGGGCGTGGTGATCTACCCCAATACCACCATCGGCAACCGGGTGATCATCCACGCCAACGCCGTGATCGGCGGCGACGGCTTCTACTACAAGAAGCGCACGGGCGGCTATGAAAAGATGGTCACCGCCGGCAGCGTGGTGATCGAGGACGATGTGGAGATCGGCGCGCAGACCACCATCGACCGCGGCGTGAGCGCCGATACGCGCATCGGCGCCGGCACCAAGATCGACAACCAGGTGCAGGTGGGCCACGATACCCTCATCGGCAGCCACTGCCTGATCGCCGCACAGGTGGGCATCGCAGGGGCTTGCGTCATCGGCGACAACGTCACCCTCTGGGGCCAGGTGGGCGTGCCCAGCAAGCTCACCATCGGCGCCGGCGCCACCGTACTGGGCCAAAGCGGGGTCATCGCAGACCTCCAAGGGGGAAAGACCTACTTCGGATCGCCCGCCGGCGAATGGAAGCAGAAAATGCGCGAAGCCGCCAGCCTCAGCCGCCTGCCCGAGATGATCAAAGCGTGGAAGGGTTGAGCCATGCAACGCCTCGAACGCCTCACCGAACGACTCAACCTGAAGGAGTTCCAATTGCGTGCTCTGTTGGAGATCACCAAGGCGATCAACAACAACGAGCCCAAGGAACACCTCCTGAAGCTCTACTCCTCCATCATCCATGAGGAACTCGGCATCCAACGGCTGAAGTACTTCGAGAACACCGGCCACTGGGCGTGCACCCTGTCGTTGGGCGACCCCCACCTGGACCTGGAAGCGGAGGTGGCCGCCTACATGCAGATACCGCGCGACATCGAGTTCATCGGCTCGGAGAGCGGCCAAGGCATGGGCCGGTTCGATATCGCCATTCCCGTGTTCCACCGGGAGAAGGCCTTGGCCCTGTTGCTGATCGGCGATGTGGACGACGCGGACCAGCGCATGAGCCCCACGGTGAAGCACCTCAACTTCTTCCAGACCATCACCAACCTGATCGCCGTGGCGTTGGAGAACAAACGCCTGGCCCGGCGTGAACTGGCCCAGGAGCGCAACCGCCGCGAGCTGGAGCTGGCCGCCGAGATGCAGCAAATGCTGGTGCCCAAGGACCTGCCCAACAACGGGCAGATCATGGCAGCGGGGTGGTACCAACCCCACCACCAAGTGGGGGGCGACTACTATGATGTGTTCAGCACCGGGCCGGACCAGTGGGTGCTTTGCGTGGCCGATGTGAGCGGGAAAGGGATCGCCGCGGCCTTGCTCATGTCCAACTTCCAAGCTTCCATGCGTGCCTTGATGGGGCGCGGCTCGGACTCCTTGGAGGAGTTGATCCACGAGCTCAACGCGAATGTGCACGAACGCGCCCGTGGCGAGCGTTTCATCACCCTTTTCCTGGGCCGGGTGGATATGGCTTCGGGCGCCATGGAGTACGTGAACGCAGGGCACAACCCGCCCTTGCTGGTGCAACCCGGCGGGGAACCGCAGGAATTGATGGAAGGCTCCATCGCCTTGGGCATGCTCAAGGAACTGCCCTTTGTGCAGGTGGGGCGCACCACCATTCGGGACAGCTTGCTGCTCTGCTACACCGATGGCTTGGTGGAGCAGGAGAATGAGCGGGGTGAAGCGTTCGATACCACCGCCGTGCGCAAGGTGGTGGAACTGCTTTCCGGCGCCACCCCGGCCGCGGTGAACGAAGCGGTGATGACCACCTTCGAGACCCACCGGGGCAGCCTGCCCTACTTGGACGACTTGGCGCTGCTCACGTGCAGGTTCCGCTGATCGGGCCGGTCCCGGTATTTCAGGTCCAGCATCACGATCATGGCCGCGAAGCCCCAGAAGGGCACGCTTGCCTTGTCCAAGTCCAGGTAGTTGTTCAACAGGCCGTGCACGAAGTAGGTGACCAGCCCCAGGAAGGCCGCACCCACCAGGCTGCGGTCTTCGCCATGGGGCAGTTTGGACCACAGCCGCACCGCCGTCCAGGCAATGGTGCCCACCACCAGCAGTACAAGCAGCAGCCCGGGCAGGCCCTGTTCGGCCAACGGCCCCAGGTATTCGCTGTGGGCATTGCCCACCAGCCCGAAGTTGGTGCTGATGATGGTGCGGTCGCGTGCGGCCTGGAACGGTGCGTACTGGAACATGTACGTGCCGGGCCCCCAACCGGTGACGGGTTTTTCCCCGAACATGTGCAAGGCCGAGTTCCAGCGGTTGATGCGCTCGAGGTTGCTGGCATCCGACCGGATGTTGCTGATGGAGCTCACGTGCTGGGCCAGGTCATCATGGCTTTCCGCCTGGTTGCGCCCCAAGGCAATGGTGATCTGCTCCATGTTGGCCCACAGCATGCCTCCGGCCACCGCGGCCACCACGGCCAAGGCCCACGCGGGCACGCGCAAGCGCATCACCGCGAAAACGGCCGCCGCCCCTGCCACGCCCAGCCAGGCGGCGCGGGTATAGGAGAACACCAGGCCCGCGAGCAGCAGCACGAAGGCCAGCAGGGCCAGGCCGCGCCGGGTGCGCGAGTAGCTCCGCAGGCCCACCGCCATGAGGGTGAAGGGAATGAAGAAGGCGATGATGGCGCCGTAGCTCGTGTGGTCCTTGAAGAAGGGCGACATCACCCAGTGGGCCGGGTCTTCCGCAAAGCCGTACCGCGCGTGCTGTGCCAAGGTGTAGGCCACCACGAGGGCCAGCCCCGCCGTGAAGCTCCAGAAGAACCGGTGCATGTTGCGCCGCTCGCTGAAGATCCGTGTGGCCATGAAGTACATGGTGCACACGAACCACAAACGGGCGGTGAGGTACTTCAAGGAGACCATGGGCATGCTGCTGGGCAGAACGCAGAGGGCCATCCACCCCAATTGAAGCAGGATGGCCACGGTCACCGGGTGGCGCCACACCCTGGGCTCCACCACACCGCCTTCCAGCGCCAGCTTCAATACGAACAGGAGCATCAGGGCCACCATCAGCGGCTCGGTGGGAACGGCGATGCCGATGCCCCCCAGGTCCAATTGCTCCAGGTTCACCGAGAGCGGGGTGGCAAAGACGATGAACAACAGCAGCTTGTCCGTGGCGGCCACCAGGGCCCAGCCCACCAGCAGGGCCAAGGGCAGCAGGTTCAACCAGTACAGGTCATGGGCGATGAAGAGCGCGTTGAGCACCACGAAGAGCACGCATACCGCGGCGATCCAATGGCTCTTCAGGGCGCGCACCATGGTTCAGCCCCGGCTGGCGGGTTGCGTTGACCCGACCTGCTGGCCGCGCAGGAACAACAGGACGTAGCAGAGCACCAACGCCGCAGCCACGCTGACGACCACGACCAGCCACCGCACCGGGTAGATCTTCTTGTCAGCCACCTCCGGGTACACCACCACGCTGGTGTAGGTGAGTTCCTTGTTCACGTCCACCAGGGCCTGGCGTTCTTTCTGCTGCAGCAGCCCGTATTCCTGCACCAGCAGATCGTTCAGCAGTGAGAGCCGGAGGAATTCGCCGCCGTGGACCTCCAAGGCCTTCAGCCTTTCCTTCATCTCCTGGCGGGCTTGGCCGGCATTCGCCGTCAATGCCCGCGCGTAGCCCTTGGACCATTCCTCGGTCTGCGCGGTGTAGTCCAACAGGCCGTGGGCCTGGCGCAAGGTGTCCAGGCGCGTTTCCACGCTGTCCATGCGCCGTTGCGTGTTGGCTGTGCCCAGCCGGAACACGTCCAGCAGTTCCGCCGACGTGTGGCGCTGCAGGCGCCGCGCCAGCAGGTCCGCCTGCCGCAGCACCTCCAGCGCCATGTCTCGCGCCAGCACCGGGTCTTCGTCGGTCACCTGCAGGTCCACGCTTTCAAAGCGGGTCTTGGTGATCATCACCCGTTCCCGGAAAAGGCCGTACAGGGCGGCATGGCCTTCGGGTGCCGCCGTGTCGATCCCGTAGTGCGCCGCCAAGCCGAACCGGGCGATCAGGCTGTCGCGGATGCTGTTGCTCTCCAACAGCTGCAACAGCTGGTCGGCGCGGGTCTCTATGGAGTAGCTGTTCAGGTTCACCGGGTACACCACGGCCTGCGACCGGTAGCGCGGTTTGATGAACGCCGGGCCGCTGAGGATGGCCGATGCCCCCGCGGCCACCGCAGCCACCACGGCCAGCAGCCGCCAGTGGCGCAGCATCAATGCCCATGTGGGCTTGAAGTGGAGCGGCTCATGCATGGGATTCCTGGATCTTGCGGATGTTCTCCTGCGCCACGATCAACACCAGGCTCAGCACCACCGCACTGATCATGCTGATGGCCACCACCAGCCAGCGCACGGGCCAGCTCTTGCGGTCGGCGGGGTAGGCCGCGCTCACGGTGAACTTGTGCGGCAGGTCGCTGTCCAAGTCGGCCTTGGCCTGCTCCAGCTTCATGTTCAATACGCTCAGGCGCTTCACTTCATTGAATTGCTTGTCCTGCAGGGTGACATAGGCGCCGCCGTATTGGGCCAAGATGGCGAAGCGGCGCTCGAACTCGTCGATGGCGCGTTTGTCGCCCTTGACGATGGCCGCTCCCAGGTATTCATTGTAGCGCTCGCTCTGGGTGTGGTAGTCCTGTACGCCCAAGGAGCGCAGCACCCCCATGCTGTCGCCGATCTGCTTGATCTCCTCCCGCAGGGCGTCCACGCTCTCCTGCACGATGCGGTACCCCTTGGCTGCGCGCTCGTGGGCCATTTCGTTCCACACACTGTCCGCCTGGGCGCTCATGTAGTTGGCCATGTCGGCGGCCCGCTGCGGGTCCTTGTCCGTGACTTCCACGCGCACACTGCCGAATTTGGTGTACTCGAAGAGCACATGGCTCTCGTACGCGTCGCGCAGTTCGGAGCGTTTGTGCGGGCTCTCCGGGTCGATCTTGTACACCTCCATCAGGCTGAAGCGCACGGCGGTGCGGTCGCGTACTTGATCGGAGTGCAGGATCTGCAGCAACTGCTCGGCGTCTTCCTCATCGCCCAGGGCCAGGATGTCGTCCCGTCCGGTGGATTGTTCGTTGAGCAAGGCCTTGGACACGCTGTTGGTGATGGCCGGGAAGAGGATCACCTCGCTGCGGAAGAGCGGTGTGATGGTGAAGGCGGCCACCACCCCGCCCACCAGGCCCAACAGGGCCATGCCGATGATGAAGCGCCGCCGGCCCCACAGGAACAGGACAAGGTCGAAGGAGGCACCGCTTGCGCTGGATTCTTTGTTGGCCATATAGAAATGCACTAGGGGGAAAAGGGTCGGCTAAAGTAGCCCGGTTCACCCTTCCTTACGCCGCGGCAGCAACTGGTGCAGCCCACGAAGGGGCACCAACCCGGTGGCGAATGCCCCCAAGAAGCCCGCGCAGGCCAAGGTGGCGAAAGCCAGCGGGAAGGCCACGAAGTTGGCCTTGAGCACCCAGGCGGTTCCCACCAGCAGGACCAGGAACGCCAGCAAGCCAAGGAGGGGCCGCCAACCGGCCTTCAACCGGAAACGCCGGGTGGCCACCACCACTTGGGCCAGGGCCATCAACCCTTGGGTGATGAAGCTGGCCCAGGCGGCGCCCAAGGCGTGGTACCGCGGGATCAAGACCAGGTTGAGGCCGATGTTCAGGGCCATGGCTCCGGCGGCCAGCTTGTTCAAGGTCTTCAGTTCGCCGCTGGCCGTGAGCAGCGTGCCGAAGATGTAGGAGATGCACACCCACACGAAGCACCAGATCAGCACGGCGAAGGCCGGTGCCGATTGTCCGGTGTGCTCCTGGTAGCGCAGGTCCATGATGTCCTGGGGCCACGAACTGCCGATCACGGCCACGGCCAAAGTGCCCGCGAGCACCAGCCGCAGCGCCAGGCCGGTGAGCGGCCGCACATCTTCCTTGCTCTTGAGCATGCGGCTGTACATGGGCAGAAGCAGCCCCGCCAGCAGGAAGCCCAGCATGTTGAAGGCCTCGAAGAAGCGGAAGCCCTGCGCATAGATGCCGGCCTGCAGCGCGCCATCGGGCAGCAGGCGTTCCAGCAGGATGGAGTCGGTGCGGTAGTAGAAACTCATCAGCAGCACCAGCAGGGCGAAGGGGAAGCTTTGCCGCAGGATGCTGAGGGTGAAGGCGGTGTCCCACCTCGGCCGCAGCCCCCCGGCGTGGCGCGCCACCAAGGCCAATGCCGTCAACGCCGTGAACCCGTAGGCCGCGGTCTGGGCCCAGGCGAACCAGGCAAGGGGGAAGGGGTCCGGCCGGGCGCGGCCCCACAACAACCACGCACAAATGCCGATCAGCAGCACCCGGTCCAGCACCGAGAGCAGGCTGTCCTGCGCGAAGCGTTGCGAGCCCGCCACGTTGGAGCGCAGGTAGAGGATGGTGGCCACCAGTACTTGGTTGAGGGTGAGGATGCCCAGCAGCTGCAATTGCCACCCCCGGTAGCCCAGCAACCACGCCGCGCCGAAAATGACCAGCGCATACACCACCGCCAGCAGCCCGCGTGCGGCCACGATCCCGCTTACCTGCTTGCGCATCAGCTGGGTGTGTTGGGCGATGTGGCGGGTGTTCCAGTTGGTGATGCCCAGGTCCAGCAGGATGTTCAGCAGGAAGGTCAGGCTGAGCAACGCGGCATACCCGCCGTAGGCTTCCGTCCCCGCACGCACTTGCACCTCCGCATCAATGCCGAAGATGTAGAACGGCTTCACCAGCAGGTTCAGCACCAGCACCAAGGCCAGGTTCGCAAGGAATTTGCGTTGCATGCGCCGCGAAAGTCGGGAGAGTTCTGGGTTGATTGGTTGTTTTGAGTCCTTTCCCCTTGGTCTTGGATCTTGGGTCTTGAACCTTCCGTTCCCCACCTTTGCCGCCCCATGCGCATTGCCGTGAACACCCGCCTGCTGCTGCCCGGAAAGCTGGAAGGCATCGGCTGGTTTGCGCATGAAACCCTGCGCCGCATCACCGCCGCGCATCCCGGGCACCAGTTCATCTACTTCTTCGACCGGCCCTATGATGCACGGTTCATCCATGCGGCCAACGTTACCCCCGTTGTGCTGGCACCACCTACGCGCCACCCCATCCTCTACCGCATCTGGTTCGATGGGATGCTGCCTTGGGCCTTGCGCAGGCACCGTGCGGACCTCTTCCTCTCGCCCGACGGATACCTGAGCCTGCGCACGCGGGTGCCCCAGTTACCGGTGATGCACGACCTCAATTTCGAGCATTTCCCCGAGGACCTGCCTCGCGCCTACAGCCGTTACTACCGCAGCTTCTTCCCCCGCTTTGCGCGGAAGGCCGCGCGTATCCTCACCGTGTCCGCCTTCTCCAAGCAGGATATCATGGCCACCTACGGCATAGCGGAGGAGAAGATCGACGTGGTGCACAACGGCATCGGCGATAGCTTCCGCCCGTTGGAGGCCGCCGCGCAGGCAACCGTACGCCAGTCCCTCACCGCAGGGCGGCCCTACTTCGTGTCCATCGGTTCGTTGCACCCCCGCAAGAACATCGCCCGCCTGCTGGATGCCTTCGATGGCTTTGCACAGCAGGAGCCTGAAGCCTGCCTGGTGATCGTGGGCGAGGCCTTCTGGTGGGATGACCGCATGAAGGCCGCCATGGCCCGCCTCAAGCACAGGGGCCGCGTGATCTTCACCGGGCGCTTGGAACAACACGAGCTGCACGGGGTGCTGGCCGCCGCAAGGGCCTTGGTGTTCGTTTCCTACTTCGAGGGCTTCGGCATCCCTGTGGCCGAGGCCATGAAGTGCGGAGTGCCGGTGATCGCCGCCAACGCCACCAGCCTGCCCGAAGTGGCCGGCGACGCCGCCATCTACTGCGACCCCTTCAACGTGGACAGCATCACCCACGCCATGCATCGCCTCTGGAACGACCAGGACTTGCGGGAGCAACTCGCTGCACAGGGCTTGGAGCGTGCTGCCGGCTTCACCTGGGACCGTACGGCACAGGGCGTGTGGAGCAGTGTGGAACAGGTGCTGGCTGCGATCAAGTGAGCCCTGTGTACAACTCCACCTGAAGCCTGCGCCCGGGCCCTGGCCCATCAGCTCATCACGAGCGCAAGCATGCAGCTGCGAGGGGAACGGCTCCTATGCTGGAACGATAGGCTCGACCGCCGTCGCCTGCGATTGGGTTCCCCCGGTAGGTTCGTGCCAAGTTGGCAGGCCAAGTAGCCCTACTGGTAGGAGCAAGTAGCCCTACTGGTAGGAGCAAGTAGCCCTACTGATAGGAGCAAGTAGCCCTACTGGTAGGAGCAAGTAGCCCTACTGGTAGGAGCAAGTAGCCCTACTGGTAGGAGCAAGTAGCCAAAACGGTTACCCTTCCGCCGGGTCTCGCGAAGCGGACCCTGCGGAGGCTGAGGCCCTCAACCCTCCCGCAGGGTCTCCCGCCTCGGGGACCCTGCGTCCATGCTCATCCCGCCCATCCTGCCCGTCCGTTTGCATCTGTTCTTCATGGCAGTAGGATCAGTTTGCCGGAGTAAA
>JAGPDT010000017.1 GCA_018057455.1 Flavobacteriales bacterium
TCCATGCACGCACCCTTCCCCGTTCAGGTCCCGGTTGAAAGCAACAGCACGGAGCACTTCCTGCTCCACCTGTACGGTCACCTCAGCTACCATTTGGGCCAGATCAATTACCTCCGGAGGATCTTGCAGCCTTGACCGGTCGCATGGGAGGCGTGGCACACTACCCGCCCATGGCCTGTTGTTACCTTTGCATGGCGCCAATGGCGCCCGCTACCTCCATGCACGTCCGTTTCCTGATCATGTTGCCCTTGGCCATGCTGGCCTCCGGCGCTTGGGCACAGCCCACCAACCCGGCCATGAACCGCACCGACGCCCAAGGCCGAAAACAGGGGCCATGGGTGCGCACCTGGGCCGGCAGCAAACAGGCGCGCTATGAAGGGCAGTTCAAGGACGACAAGCCCGTGGGCAGCTTCGTGTATTACAGCACGGATGGAAAAATGGAAAGCCGTGTGGACCACTACCCGGGCAGCAACGCCGCCCACGGGCGCCACTACCACCCCAACGGCAAATTGATGGCCGAAGGCCGCTACCTGGGGCAGGACAAGGACAGCACGTGGAACTACTTCGACACGGCGGGTGGGCTGCGCAGCACCGAACACTGGAAAGCCGGGAAGCTGCACGGGGCCATGACCACCTACTTCCCCGATGGCAACGTGGCCGAGAACCGGCAGTTCGCCAACGGCGTGGCCGAAGGCAAGGCGGAACAGTTCCACCCCAACGGCAAGCCGCGTTACCAAGCCAACTATGTGAAGGGTGAGCCCCAAGGGCAAGAGACCTACTTCTTCCCCACCGGGAACAAGGAGATCCAAGGGAAGTACGTGAACGGAAACCGCGACGGCGCTTGGCAGTATTTCAACGACGACGGCACCGTGCGCATGCAGTTCCTCTATGCCCAAGGCAAACTGGTGAAACAGAAATACGAGAACGGCACGTTCACCGAATACTGGGCCGATGAACGGCCCAAGAGCGAAATGACCTACAAGAACGGCAAGCTCGAAGGGCCCTTCACCGAATGGTATGCCAATGGCACTTGGACCACGGAACCCACCAAAATGGGTCCCACCGGCGAGCAACGGGCGGACGTGAACCGGGTGCTGAAGGGCCAGACCAAGAAACGGGAAGGCACCTACAAGAACGATGTGCTGGAAGGCCCCGTGAAGGACTATGACGAACAGGGAAAACTGCTGGGCACCGTGGTGTACCAAGGCGGCGAACCCTCAACGGACCGCACCAGGCCATGAGCAAGCACGGCAGGGTACTGGTGGCCATGAGCGGCGGGGTGGACAGCTCCGTGACCGCGCTGATGCTGCATGAGGAGGGCTACGAGGTGATCGGCGTTACGATGAAGACCTGGGACTACGCCGCGGGCGGCACCGGCAAACGGATCACCGGCTGCTGCGACCTGGACAGCATCAACGACGCGCGCGACATGGCCGTGAGCCGGGGCTTCCACCACATGATCATCGACATCCGCGAGGAGTTCGGCCCGGCCATCATCGGCAACTTCACCGGCGAATACATGGCCGGGCGCACGCCCAACCCGTGCGTACTGTGCAACACTTTCATCAAGTGGGAAGCACTCTTGAAACGCGCGGACATGCTGGACTGCGAGCTGATCGCCACGGGCCACTACGCCAAGGTGCGCAAGGAAGGCGGCCGCCACGTGATCAGCAAGGGCGCCGACCACAGCAAGGACCAGAGCTACGTACTGTGGGGACTGGCCCAGCAGAACCTCGCCCGCACCCGCTTCCCCATCGGCGGCTTCAAGAAGAGCGAGATCCGTGAAATGGCCCTCCAAAGCGGCTTCCCCAACCTGGCCAAGAAGAGCGACAGCTACGAGATCTGCTTCATACCGGACAACGACTACCGCGGTTTCCTCAAACGCAAGGACCCCGCCGCCTTCGAACAATTGGCCCAGGGCAAGTTCGTGGGCACGGACGGGGCATCCTTGGGTGAGCACGACGGCTATCCCTTCTTCACCATCGGGCAGCGCAAAGGCCTCGGCATCGCCCTTGGCGAACCCATGTACGTCACCGAGATCATTCCGGAGACCAACACCGTGGTGCTCGGCCACAAGGACGACCTGGACAAGCAGACCGCCTGGGTGCGCCAACCCAACTTCCAGAAAGTGCCCGCGCTCACCGGCGAAATGGAAGCCTCCACCAAGATCCGCTACAAGGACAAAGGCACCCCGAGCACCATCCACATGGACGGTGACCGGGTACGCGTGGACTTCCACGCCAAGGTGTCCGCCATCGCACCCGGCCAAAGCGCCGTGTTCTATGAGGGCGACGACGTGATCGGCGGCGGGTTCATCGACCGGGAAACACCGCGCCCATGATACGGGCGTTCTCCGGCCTCTTGGTGGTACTGTTGGGCATCGCGGCCTGCAAGAAGGATGAGGCCGTGCCCACCGCCGACCTCGGCCACGCCTACTTCCCCACGGATACAGGCCGTTGGATCAGCTACACCGTGGACACCGTTTGGCGCAACGACCTCACCGCCGTGAGCGACAGCGCACGCTATGCCCTGCGCGAAGCGATCACCGAGGCCTTCACCGATGCCGAAGGCCGCCCCGCACAACGCCTCTTGCGCTCGCGGCTGGACAGCGCCAGCGGCGAATGGGTGCCCAAGGACGTGTGGTGGCAGGTGCGCACCACCACCCGAGCGGAACGCGCCGAGGAGAACCAGCGCCGGACCAAGCTCATCTTCCCCCCGCGCACCGGCCAATTCTGGAACACCAACGCCACCAACACCGGTGGCGCCTACGAACTCACTCTTGAAGAGGTGGACGTGCCTTGGAGCATCAACGGCATGAGCTTCGACAGCACCATCCTGGTGAAGACCACCTACCCCAACAACGCCGTGGTGGCCAACACGTATTGGGAGCGCTACGCCAAGCACGTGGGCCTGGTGTACCGCCAGGTGGACAGTACCAACACCCAGTACGCCAACGGCGTGCAACAGGTGCGTGGCACATGGTACAAACAGGTGATCACCGGATACGGCCAATGAAGCACATCGCCGCTGTCCTTGCCCTGGTCACCGCAGGGGTGCTCTGCGCGGGCACAACGCTGCAGGCGCAAACCGCACCCGCCACCTATTGGGTGCAGTTCACCAACAAGGACAACACGCCCTTCAGCCTCCACCAGCCGGAGGCATTCCTCTCGCCCCGTGCCTTGGAACGCCGCACGTGGCAAGGCATTTCCATCGATTCATTGGACCTGCCCGTGGACCCGGCCTACATCGGCCAACTGCTGGGCGCAGGAAACATTGAACTGCTCAACGTGAGCAAATGGATGAACGCGGTGACCATCCGCACCACCGATACCCTTGCCTTGGACAGCCTGGGACTGCTGCCTTTCGTGCAGGTGGTGCGCCTCACCATGGACGGACGGCCCCGGCCAAGCCACCACGCCGCCAAATTCCCCTCCCCCAAAGGCACCTATGCCCAAGACTATGGCACCTCCTTCCGGCAAGTGCAGATGATGAACGGCCATTTGCTGCACCAGGTGGGCCAGGCTGAAGGACAAGGCATGCTGATCGGCGTGCTGGACTCCGGCTTTGAAGATGCCGACATCCTCCCGGGCTTGGTTACGTTGCGCGCACGCGGCGGCATTGTGCATACCCGCGACCTGGTGGCCCCGGGCGGCAACGTGTACGCCGAGCACTACCACGGCCGCAGCGTGCTGAGCGTGATGGCCGGCGAGGTGGATGGAAAACTCCGGGGCACCGCGCCCGGGGCCAACTACGTGCTGGTGCGCACCGAGGATGCCAACAGCGAATACCTGGTGGAAGAAGACAACTGGGTGAGCGGGGCCGAGCTCTGCGACAGCATAGGCTGCGATGTGCTCAACACCTCCCTGGGCTACACCACCTTCGACGACAGCACACAGAACCACACCTACGCCGACCTCAACGGGCTTACCTCCCGCATGACCCTGGCAGCCGACATCGCCTCGCGCAAGGGCATGGTGGTGGTGAACAGCGCCGGCAACAGCGGCACGCAACCCTGGCACTACATCGGTGCACCGGCCGATGCCTTCGACATCCTGGCCGTGGGCGCGGTGGACACCGCCCGCCACGTGGCCAACTTCAGCTCACGCGGGCCCAGCGCGGACGGCCGGGTGAAACCGGATGTGGCGGCCATGGGACTCCACACCATCGGGCTGGATGGTGGCGGCTGGAACGTGGGCCCCATCAGCGGCACTTCCTTCTCAGGCCCGTTGGTGGCGGGTCTCAGTGCTTGCTTGTGGCAACTCCACCCCGATCGTTCCGCGCATGAAGTGATGGCCGCCATCCGCCAGAGCGCTTCGCAACATGCCAACCCGGACAACGACCTGGGCCACGGCATCCCCGACTTCTGGCGGGCGCATTTGCTCCTGGGTGGCCGCGACCTCACCGGCCTTTCACAACCCACGGCCATGCATGTGATGCCGGTGCCGTTCACGGACTTCCTGGACGTTGAGCTGTTCGCCGGCAGTGCCGCCACCATGACCGTGGAAATGCACGACCTGCTGGGCCGGGTGGTGTGGGCCACCACCACCGCGCTGGAGCCGCAGGTATACGCCCGTGTGCGCATCCGGAACGACCTGCTGGGCCGCCTGAACGCCGGGGCCTATCTCCTCGCCGTCCAGGTCGGGGATTCGCGGATCACCCGCCGCGTGGTGAAGGCCGAATGAACCATGTTGCGCACAGACGGCGGACCGGTGCTCTCTCCCCAACTGTTGCTGGCCGCCTACCGCCAAGGTTTCTTCCCCATGGCCGCCGACGACGGCGCGATCGAATGGCACAACCCGGATCCGCGGGCCGTATTTCCACTGGCCGGCATACAGCCGAATGCACGGTTTCGGCGCTTTCTGCGCAATGCCGGCTTCCGGTTGTCCATGAATGAGGCCTTTGCCCAAGTGATCAGGCACTGCGCCACGGTCCACGGTGACAGCTGGATCAGCCCGGCCATGCAGGAAGCGTATGTGGCGTTGCACGGCATGGGCCATGCGATCAGCACCGAAACGTGGATCGAGGACCAGCTCGTGGGCGGCATCTATGGGGTGTCCATCGGCAACGCCTTCTTCGGCGAGAGCATGTTCAGTCTGGCAACCAATGCGGGCAAGGCCGCCTTCCATCGCCTTGCCGAACACCTCCGCCAACAAGGCTACACCTTGTTCGATACCCAGTACATCAACGAACACACGGCCTCTCTCGGTGCCATGGAGATCCCCCGGGCCCGGTTCTTCCAGGAACTGGAGCGGGCCGTGGCCACACCGTTCCGCATCTGAGCCCATGCGCCAGATTGCATCGCTCGTGCTGTTCGCCCTGCCCTTGTTGTCGTTGGGCCAGGCCGGTCTGCAGGTGGTGATGCTGTTGGAGAAGCCCGCTTTGGCCGGCACCCTGCGCGTGGCCCTCTGCGCGTCGCGCAAGGCATACAACAGCGGCATGGGTTGCATTGAGGGGTCCGTGCCGGTGAATGCATCCAGCGCCACCTGCGATTTCCCCGGCCTGGCACCCGGCACCTACGCCGTGAAGGTCTTCCAGGATGTGGACGACGACGGGCTGCTGGACACCAGTTGGCTGGGCTGGCCCACGGAACCGGTGGGCTACAGCAACGATGCTCCGATCAATACGGGCACCCCGCCGTTCGGATCGGCCGCCATCGCGCTGGGTCCCGGCCGGCACACAGCCCGCATCCGCGTTCGGTGAACCAGGGCCGGGCACTGCTCAACGCACACCGCTCTGTACCTCGGGCACCGTGGCGTTCCGTTCCTGGAGGTAGCGTTGGTAGGTTTCGCTGTAGGCGGCGCGCTGATCGAACACGTCACCAAAATTGCCCAGCAAGCTGAGCACGGCCTCGGTGGCTTCCCGCAGCCCGTTCTCTCCCCCGCTTGTCGCCGTCACCAGGTCGGCATCGCCCCGGGCGATCACATGTTCGGTGAAACGCTCCCCGCCCCTGCGGCCGATCATCACGCGAAGCCCGCAACGCCTGGCCACGTCCAGGTCGATGGCATCATCGAAAAAGAAGGCGACCTCCGGGGCGGCAAGGCCATGCGCCTGAAGAAACGCATCAAAGGCCACGCCTTTGTTGATGAAGCCCATGTACAAGCCATGGAAGCGCTCCCGTTGCACAAATTTCTCCGCGAAGGGATTGAGCTGCCCGGTGAGCACGGCCGATGGCGGGTTGATGCCGTTGCGCAGCCACATGCCGAAGCGGAGCATGTTCACGCCCATGCTGCCCACTTCGCTGAAGGGACTGCCACCATCGAGGTCCTTCCAACCGTCGTTGAACACGCCGTCCCAATCAAAGAGGACGGCTTTGATGTGCTGGGCACGGGATCGCAGGTCCTCCGGGGTGCGCACGTAGCGGGTCAGATGCATTTCAGTTGTTCGTTGCCGGTTCTAGGTTGCCAGTTCTCTGGCTTGCGACCGTGGCCGTGCCCTTGGACCACACTGCACCAGTTGGTTTGCACGGAAGATCCAGGTCATCCCTGACAACTTGCAACTAACCACCTCCTACCCCGCGATCGCCTTCATCAAATCCTGGATGTCCAGCATGCCGAGCTGTTTGCCGTTCTCACTTACGCTCAACGTATCCACCTTGTGTTCCTTGAAGGCTTTCTGGGCCTCGTCCAGCAAGGCCTCGGGCGAAATGGTGAACGGTGCGTTGAACTTCAGGGTGCTGAGCTTCTTGGCGAGGAACTTGTTGCCTTCCTTCTCCAGCCCGCGGCGCAGGCCGCCATCGGTGAATACGCCGGTGTTCTTGCCTTTGGCATCCACCACCATCACGGCACCGAAGCCGTGCTTGGTCATTTCCACCAGGGCCTCGCTCACCGTCTTGCTGTCCTTCACCACGGGATTGGTGCGGCTCACCACGTCCTTCACCTTCATGGTGATCAGGCGGGTGTCCACATAGAACTGCTTGGTGCCGATGGCGGTGAAGTGGTTGTCGGTAAGCTGCTTCATCAGCTTCCATGGCACGGTGATCGTGTGCACGCCCAACTCCACGGCATTGCGCACATGCTCCACGGTGCGCACGCTGCTGAACATGATCTTGGTGTCATAGCCGTAATAGTTCACGGCATGCACGCATTGTTCCACCAAGGCCAGTGCATCATGTCCCTGGTCCTGGAGACGGCCCACCAAGGGGCACACATAGCTGGCCCCGGCCTGCATGGCCATGTAGGCCTGTTGCAGGGTGTAAACCAGGTGCACGTTCACCTTGATGCCCTCATTGCGCAACAGGCGGCAGGCGCGCAGGCCCTCCAAGCTCACGGGGATCTTGAAGACGGTGGTTTCCTTCTTCAGGCCCATCTTCAGCTGGCGCTTGGCCTCCTTTACCACTTCCTCGGCGGTTTCGCCCAAGGCTTCCACCTGCAGGATGGGCACCTTCTTGGCGAGGTCCAGGATCATCTTGTCGATGTCCGTGACCCCACCCCGGTGCATGAAGGTGGGTGTGGTGGTAAGGCCGGTGAGGAAACCCAGTTTGAAGGCTTCGTCGATTTCCTTGATGTCGGCGCTGTCGAGGTAGAGTTCCATGGGATCTGTACGGTTGGGATTTGATCAAGGCACCTGTCGCGTCGACCGAATGGGTCGACTGTACAGGTGCGGGTGGCTCGTTAGGCGGTAACGGTGCGATGGCGGTGTTTCACTTCCACGGCATGGATGTCCAGCAGCGGCTTGAGGAATTCCTCCAGGTCGTACACGCAGAGCTGGCTGGCCGCATCACAGAGGGCCTTGGCCGGATCGGGGTGGGTTTCGATGAACACGCCATCCACCCCTGCGGCCACGCCTGCGCGGGCAATGGTGGGCATCACATCGCGGTTGCCGCCGCGCGGGTCGGCGCTGGGGATGCCGTATTTGCGTATGCTGTGGGTGATGTCGAACACCACGGGGTACCCGGTACGCCGCATGTGGTAAAATGCGCGTGGGTCCACGATCAGGTCGTTGTAGCCGAAGGTGTAGCCGCGTTCGGTCAGGATGATCTTGTCGTTGCCCACGCTTTTGGCCTTTTCGGCCGGCTTGATCATGTTGTCCGGTGCCAGGAACTGCGCATGCTTCAAGTTGATCACGGCGCCGGTGCTGGCGGCCTCGGTCACCAAGGTGGTCTGCATCACCAGGTAGGCGGGAATCTGCAGCACGTCCACCACGTCGGCGGCAGGCTTGGCCTGGCTTGGGTAATGGATGTCGGTGAGGATCGGAAAGCCGAAGTCCTGTTTGATCCGCTGCAGCACCTTCAGTCCTTCCTCCAGGCCCGGACCTTGGTAGAAGTCCACGCTGCTGCGGTTGTCCTTGGTGAAGCTGCTCTTGTAGATCACGGGCACCTGCAGGCGCTCGCTCACCTCCTTGAGCTTCTCGGCCGTGCGCAGCATCACGTCCTTGGTTTCGATCACGCAGGGGCCGGAGATGAGGAAGAGCTGGTCTGAACCGCAGGCGATATTGCCTACTTGCACGATCTTGGTCATGGCTGCTTGGCTTAGCGGAATGAAGGTGCAAAGCTACCCTTTCGCCACCGTTGCGTGAAGCAGCCGTTTATCATTGAGAAAGCCTTCCAGCACATCCCCCGGAACAATGGGGCCAATGCCGGCCGGTGTGCCCGTGAACAACAGGTCCCCGGGCTCCAGGGTGATGTAGCGCGACACATGGGCGATCAGGTCGGCCACGGGGAAGATCATGTTGGCCGTGGAGTCCCGCTGCACGGTCTGTCCGTTCTTTTTCAGCTCCATGCCGAAGGACTGCAGGTCGGTGGATGCGGTCATGGGCAGTTCCACCTCGCCCAGCACGGCAGAGCCGTCCCATGCTTTGGCCTTTTCCCACGGAAGGCCATTTGCCTTCAATTGGTTCTGCAAGGTGCGTGCGGTGAGGTCAAGGCCCAAGGTGAAGGAGGCGATCAGGCCCAGGGCCATGTGCTTGGGCACGTCCTTGGCATAACTGTCGATCATCACCACCAGTTCGAGTTCATGCTCGATCTCGCCGGGGATGTTCGGCAAACGGATGTCCTGCCCCGGATACAGGCAGGCCGTGGTGGGCTTGAGGAAGAAGAGGGGTTCTTGGGGCACCTCGTTTCCCAGTTCCTTGGCATGGTCGGCGTAGTTGCGCCCGATGCATATGACTTTCATGTGGGATCGATGATCTGTAGGCGGGCGGGACGCTGCCGCAGCCAGGTGGTGGTGGTGGTGGATCGCATTGGAGCGGCAGTACTGTCCCGGTGTATTGCCCCACGATGCGGGTAGGCTTCGTTCAGGTGTGGAGATCGGTGAGCGCGTTGCGCATGATGGCCAAGGTGCTGGGTGGCAGTTCGGCCTTGGTGATCAGCCACTGCATGTAGCCGGGGTCGTTGCGGCCGATGTTCTCCAGGGTCCAGCCGCGGTACTTGCCGAAGGTGAGGCACAGGTGGCCGTGCGCGTCGAAGGCAAGCTTTCCGGCGGCATCGGGGCTGCGTTTGCGGTCGCCGCAGAATTCCCCCAATCCGTCCACGTCATGTGGCAGTTCGGCGTAGCGTTCCAGTTGTGCCAACAGCACATCCGCGGTGGTCTCCACATCGGCCAAGGCATCATGGGCACCTGCGTGGGGCCGCTGCAAATAGAAGCGGGCCGCGGCGCTGAGGTCGCGCCGCTCGAAATGGTGGTAGATGCGCAATGCATCCACCACACGGACGTTGGCGGTGTCCCAGTGGATGCCCACGCGGAAGAATTCCTCGCTGAGCAAGGGCAGGTCGAACCGCAGAATGTTGAATCCGCAGAGGTCGCAATCGGCCAACAGTCCCAGCAGGTGGTCGGCCACCGCTTCGAGCGCAGGTGCATCGGCCACATCGGCATTGGTGATGCCGTGCACGGCTGAGGCTTCGGCCGGTATGGGCATGCCCGGGTTGACCAAGCTCTGCCAAGCACTCCGGCTTCCATCGGGCATCAGGCGCACCACGGCAACCTGTACGATGCGGTCATGCCCGATGCGGGTACCGGTGGTTTCCAGGTCGAATACGGCCAAGGGGCGTTGCAGATCCAATGACATAGCGGCAAGTTGGTCACAAAAAAGCCCCCGGAAGTGCGGGGGCCATTTTGATTTTTGAACGATCAGTGGCTCAACGCACTTTCAGTTTCACGTACTGGAACTTGCCGTACTTGGCCGTGTCCTTGTAGTCGCCACGGTATTTGGGGCCCTGCACCAGGTGGTTCACCGAGCCCAGCCTCAGGTTGGCGGGGTCCTTGCCGGCCGCCTTCACGGCATCGATCAACTGCTTGCTGGCTTCCTCCTTGCGCAAGGCGCTCAGCTTGTCGTTGTTGCCGTACGTGCGGGTGGGCACGTGTGATGCACTGGATTCGATGGTGATGTCCACCGTGGCCTGCTTGTCCATCAGCGCCAATACGGAGGCCACGAAATCCTTCCAATCGGCCGCCTGGGTGTCGATGCCCTTCTCGTTGTATCCATGGTACTTCACGAATTCGGCGGCGTAGGAGGCGTCCGGGGTCACGTGCTTCTCGCCCTGTTGTTGCCGTTCGGCATCGGTCTTGGGCGCTGCTACGGGCTCCGCACCTTGGGTCTGGGTCACCTTGTCCTTCACCGGCACGCCCTGTTCCTTGCTGCCGGGGGGCGCCCCTTCGGGCATGTCCACGATGCTGGCCGCACCGGCCAGGGCCACCGGGTTGAGGTACACCTCTTTGTTGAGCTCCTGGTAGGCGCTTTCACATTCCACATAGACGTCCTCGGTATGCACCGTTTTGTCGTTCACGCGGTAGTCCAGGTTGTAGTTCCTGCAGGGCGCCAGGATGGCCACGTAGACTCCATCGCGTTGGCGGGGTTTGTAGCTCTTCACTTCACCGGTGGCTTTGTCCGTTACGTAGAGGATGGTGGTGGGCGAGAGTTGTTCACCCGGTGGCGGAATGATGAAGCCCTTGAGCACGGCCAGGCCCTCGGATCCCATCTCTTGGGGGAAGTCCACGAAGTAGATGTCCTTTTCGCCGTAGCCGCCCATCTTGTCCGAGCTGAAGTATCCGCGGCGGCCATCGGCCGTGGTGACGAAGAACACGTCGTCGTCCACGGTGTTCAGCGGGTAGCCGATGTTCACCGGTGCGCTCCAGGTGCCATCGGATTGCTGCTCGGTGCTGAAGATGTCGAAGCCCCCCATGCTGTTGTGGCCGGTGCTTGCGAAGTACATGGTGCGGCCGTCCGGGTGGATGAACACACCATCCTCCTCGTAGGGGGTGTTCACCGTGGCGCCCAGGTTCTGGGCCTTGCTCCATGCCCCGGTGGGCAGCTTCACCACGCGGTAGATGTCACGCCCGCCGGAGCCGCCCGCCCGGTTGCTCACGAAGTAGAAGGTGTTGCCGTCCGCGCTCAGTGCCCCGTGGGTCTCCCATGCTTTGGTGTTGATGTCGCTGCCCATCTTCATGGGGTCGCTCCATAGTTCACCCACCAGCTTGCTCTCGTACAGGTTGCCGTCACCGTTGTCGTCCTGGTAGGTGATGAGGGTTTGGCCATCGGCCGAAACGTTCACTGTGGCCAAGTGGCCGATCGGGGGGTTGATGTTGAGCAGTTCCGGGGCCTGCCACTTGCCGTTGCGGTCCTTGTAACTGACATAGATGTTTTCATACGGCAAGCCTGCGATGGGGTCCAGGATGCCTTGGTTGGAGCTGTCGGGCCGAATGCGCCGGGAGGTGAAGAAGAGGGCGTTGCCGTCCACGCTGATCACGGGGCTGAAATCCGGCAGGTCCGAATTCACCATCGGCCCGATGTTGCTCACTTGGTATTCCTTGGGTTCGGCAATTTGGGTGCGGGCATTGGCGGTTTGTTCCAGGCCCCGTGCGGCCAAGTTCTTGAAATCGTTCCGTTCGCCAGCCTCGGCAATGAATTTCCTGTAACTGCTGTCGGCCCGATCGAATTCGTTGTTGAGGTGGTAGGCGCGGCCCAGCCAATAATCCACCTCCACCGGTGCATTCCGTTCCTTGGGATTGAACGGGTCGTAGCCCGAACCGCCATACCGGGCAACACGCTTGGCCGCGGCGGTCTGCAGGAAGGGAAGCGCTTTTGCCTTGGCATTGTACGAAAGCATGTAGGACTGGCCCGTTTTCCAATTGAGGTTGGCATTGCCGGGATCCTTGGCCACCAGCTCCTTCCATGTCTCCGCGGCCTGCCCGTAGAGTTTCTCCTCCATCAACCGGCTCGCCTCATCGAATGTTGCGGTTTGCTCGGGCGCTTGGGCCTGCAGGGCGGTGCTGCCCAACAGGATGGGGAAGGCGAAGCAGGCAAGGTGTATGGGTCGGATCATTTCAAAGGGATGGTTCGCGGTCCGCAAGGTCAGTGGCGCAATGTAGTTTTTCCGGTGAAGGCACAAGCCGTTCAGATCTCCGTGTCCAAGGGCCATGCCTCGAGGATATCGGCCACGCGGCGTACGAACTTGCCGCCCAAGGCACCGTCCACCACACGGTGGTCGTAGCTGTGGCTCAAGTACATCATGTGCCGGATGGCGATCACATCACCCGCCTCGGTCTCCAGCACCGCCGGTTGCTTGCGGATGGCGCCAGCGGCCATGATGGCCACCTGCGGCTGGTTGATGATGGGTGTTCCCAGCACATTGCCGAAGGTGCCTACGTTGGTGAGCGTATAGGTGCCCCCGCTGATCTCATCGGCGCTGAGCTTGTTCTGCCGGGCCCGGTTGGCCAGGTCGTTCACCGTCTTGGTCAGGCCCACCAGGTTGAGGCGGTCCGCATTGCGCACCACCGGTACGATCAGGTTGCCCGAGGGCAGCGCCGCCGCCATGCCGATATTGATGTCCTTCTTCTTCACGATCTTGTCCCCGTGCACTTGCACGTTGATCAAAGGCATTTCCTTGATCGCTTGGGCCAAGGCCAGGATGAACACGGGGGTGAAGGTGATCTTCTCCCCTTCGCGCTTCTCGAAAGCGGCCTTCACCTTGTTGCGCCATAGCACCAGGTTGGTCACGTCGGCCTCCACGAAGCTGGTCACATGGGGGCTGGTGCGCTTGCTCATCACCATGTGGTCGGCGATGAGCTTGCGCATGCGGTCCATTTCGATCAGCTCGTCACCGGGCCCCAATTTGACCTCGGCCGGGGCGGCAGGCGCAGCAGGAGCAGCTTTGGGTGCCGGTGCCACGGGCACCGATTGTACCGGTACCTCAACAACTGCCGGTGCCGCAGGAGGTGCCTGGGCCTCACCCGTTCGACGCGGCAAATAATCCAGCAGGTCCTGCTTGGTGACCCGGCCACCTTGGCCGGTACCTTCCAACGCTTCCAGCTCGGACAAGGAAACCCCTTCGCTTTGGGCGATGTTGCGCACCAAGGGGCTGTAGAACTTGCCGCTGGGCCCGGTACGTGCCACGGGGCCTTCCTCCTGCACGGCCTTGGCAACGGGTGCAGCCGCAGCTTGTGCCTGCGGTGCCGCTGCAGGAAGCGGTTGAGCGACCGCGGCGGGTCGCGCGTTGTCACCGGCCGCGGTGCCCAGCAGGGCGATCGGTTGGCCCACCTGCACCACGTCATTTTCCTGGACCAGTCGTTTCAAGAAGATGCCGTCCTGTGGGGCGGGCACTTCGCTGTCCACCTTATCGGTGGCGATCTCCACCAGCGGCTCATCGGCCTGCACGCGATCACCGTCGTTCTTCAACCACTTGATGATGGTGGCTTCGGCCACGCTTTCGCCCATCTTGGGCAGGAGGATCTCGATCTGTGACATTCGGTTGGCTTCAGGGGGATTCCCGTGGGCTGCGAAGTTATCCGCACAAAGCGAAACGCCATGTTCCGGCGCGAATACCGTGCTGCACCCACGCGTTACCGGGCCAGGGCCACCCCCCCGAGGGAGCGGTAGTTCTGCAGCACTTGCCACAGGTCGTTCCAGGCACGGTAGTCCTTGGCGTATTCCAGGTCCATGCGCCGAACCACCGCGGGGCCCGCCTGTGCCCACCGGGCCAACTTGGGGTTGAGCAGGCCCGGGCGGATCTTGGGCAAACGCCTGTCGGGCACGGAACCGGTATAGC
This sequence comes from Flavobacteriales bacterium, assembly GCA_018057455.1. Classification (GTDB taxonomy): domain Bacteria; phylum Bacteroidota; class Bacteroidia; order Flavobacteriales_F; family PHOS-HE28; genus PHOS-HE28. Next base: position 13,979 of record JAGPDT010000017.1, read on the forward strand.
TGATCCACGTACGCCTGCCGCCCAATACGGCCATGCAGTTGCGCACAAAGCCCGCCTTGTCCGCCAAGAGCCAAATTCCTGCGGGCAAGGTGGCCAGGAACAACATGGTGAGGCCAACGTCCATGGTCCTTCTGCGCCGCAGGGAGGCGGCACTGTTCACGGCATGGTCGGGGAGCACCAGGAGGTCGCGCAAGCTTTCGGTGGTGCCGGGGCCGATGATGAAGGCCGCTTCGGGCTGCGCGATCTTGAACACCACGCCCGCGGATCGCAGTTGTTCCAGCAAACCGATGACATGCCCCATGGACATGTCCTGCGCGCAGAACACCACCTCATGCGCCTGTTCCTGGTGGATCATGGCGCGAATGGCCTCCACCCCGTCCGCAGCCATGGCCGCTTGGGGTTCCATGGTAACCTCCTTTCGCAGCCCGAAGTGGGTTTGCCAAAGCAGCCCCAATGCCAACTTTGCTTCGCGGGGGGATCCCACCACCAGCACGGTGGTCCGGTCCGGTGATCGGGGCACGTGCTGGCTGCCCTGGAGCGCGCGTGCCGCCAACCGCGCCAACAGGAGCAGGCCCGTGGCCACGCACAAGGCCTGTACCACGTCCATGAGGTTCCACGGGAGCAATCCATGGCCCACCAGCACCAGCGCCAGCAACGCCCCGAGGCCTTTGATGACGTTGAGCAGCTTCAACGGCCGGTCGTAGGCCCCAAAGGCAGCCATGGCGGCCAGCACCGCTCCGGACAACAACAAACCGTCCAACAGGGAAATGCCGGCCATGCCGCCTTGGTGCCGGGCCAGGTTGAAGGCGCCATAGCTCAGGGACAGGTCGATCAACGGCAGGAAGGCCCCACGGAGGAACCGCATCACGATGGCTGCTGCGGCACTCAAGTAGATCGCACCGCGGATCAAGGCGGAGAAGAATTGGGGGCGCCGCCGGGTGAAGTGCTTGCGTGCGAAGATGACCATGGCATTGTAGAACACGATGACATAGTTCACGCTGCTCTTCTTGGTGCTCTCGCCCTTGTAATGGATGATCCGCGCTTGGGGGAAGTACCAATTCTCATAGCCGCCCAGCCGGATGCGGTAGCTCAGGTCGATGTCCTCCCCGTACATGAAAAAGCTCTCGTCCAGCAAGCCCACTTGGTCCAAAACCGAACGGCGCAGGAACATGCAGGCACCGGAGAGGATTTCGATCGGGGCCGCGTCATCTTCAGGCAAGTGCCCTAAATGGTAGCGGCCGAAACGTGCGCTGCGGGGGAACATGCGCGAGAGGCCGATGATCTTGTAGAAAGCCACTGTGGGCGTGGGCAAACCGCGCTTGCTCTCGGGCAGGAAGCGGCCTGTGCCGTCGATCATCTTCACACCAAGCCCTCCCGCCCGGGGATTAGCGTCAAGGAAGTCGATCACCTTTTGGAACACATCCTCGCCGACCACGGTGTCCGGGTTGAGCAGAAGCACATACTCGCCGGCACATTCCCTGATCGCCTGGTTGTTGGCCCTGCTGAAGCCCATGTTCACCGCGTTTGCCATGAGCTTCACGCCGGGGAACGCCTGCCTCACCATCTCCACGCTGCCGTCCGTGCTCTGGTTGTCCACGACGAACACCTCCCCGTCAATGCCCTGCAACGCTTCAAGTACTGAGCGCAGGCATTGCTCCAAGTAGGCTTTCACGTTGTAGTTGACGATGACGATGCTGAGTTTCATGGCAGGTGGGCACCACGGCGGGCTTGTTGCAGCTGGCGGGTTGCAGGGCTTGGGGGTTATCATTCACCGGCGGTTCCCGGCTCTGCGGCTTGCTGGTAGGGCTTGCGTTCAAGGATGCTCCGCCCCAAGGTCACCTCATCCACTTGGTCCAGGTCCCCCCCGATGCTGATTCCTCGTGCGATCATGGTCACGGCCCCGGCTTTCCCGCTGAACTTGCGATGGAGGTAGAAGCTGGTGGTGTCTCCTTCCAACGTGGCGCCCAAGGCCAACACCACCTCACGTAGGCCTCCACGGTCCACACGGGCCATGAGTTCCTTGGTGTGCAGGTCATCGGGCCCCACTCCGTCCATGGGGCTGATCACCCCTCCGAGTACGTGGTAAAGCCCTTTGTACTGATGGGTGTTCTCAATGGCGATGACGTCGCGGATGTCCTCCACCACGCACACCAGCGCGCGGTCCCGCCGGGGATCGGCGCAGATGCTGCACAACGGACTGTCGCTGATGTTGCAGCACTCGGTGCAGTAGACGACCTCTTCGCGGAGCCGGCGCACTGCCTCGCTGAAGCGGGCCACCTCATGGAGGTCCCGGCGCAAGAGGTCCAGTGCCAGGCGCATGGCCGTGCGCCGCCCGATGCCCGGCAGGGTGGCCAATTGGTCCACGGCTTGTTCAAGGAGGGCGGAGCTGAGCGCCATGGGGGCAAAGATGCAACGGGCTGCGGCCTATAGGTCCACTTTCAGGCCGTCATGGGCCAATGCCACACCAGCGGGCAATTCCACGTGCGCGTGCAGGCCCATCAGGTGGCTGATGTGGGTGAGGAAGGCCCGCTTGGGTGCCAGCTCGTTGATCAATGCCAGGGCTTCTTCCACGTTGAAATGCGAATAATGCGGTTTCATGCGCAGGGCGTTCACCACCAGTACGTCAAGGTCCCTGAGCTTTTCCCGCTCCCCCGGTGCTATGGTCTTGGCGTCGGTGATATAGGCCAACTTGCCCATGCGGAACGCCTTCACCGGCAAGCTGTGGTGCATCACCTCCACGGGCAATACCTGCAAGCCGTCGGCGGTGAAGGCTTGATCATCAATGGTATGGAGCTCGAATTGCGGAAGACCTGGATAGGACTTGTTGGTGAAGGCGTAGGAATACACGCGCCTCACGGCCTGCAGGGTGGGTGCGTCCGCATATACGGCCACTGCCCGCGGCGGCTCATGGGCAAAGCTGAACGCCCGGAGGTCATCCATGCCGGCAATATGGTCCATGTGCTCATGGGTGAGCAGCACGGCACCCAGGTTGGTCACTCCCTCACGCAGGATCTGCGCGCGCAGGTCCGGTCCGGCATCGATCAACAGGCTGGCCCCCATATGCTCCACCAACACCGAGGAACGGGTGCGCCTGTCGCATGGATCGCCACTGGTGCATACCGCACAGCGGCACCCAATCACGGGAATGCCTTGGCTGGTGCCGGTACCCAGGAATGTAAGCTGCACAGGGTCTCAAGTTTGCGCACGAATGTACTTCGCCTGGAGGCAGGCCGATGCCCGCTGCTGGCAAGCGCCATGCGCGCACGCTAGCGCTTCCCTTGGCGCTCGCGGATCTTGATGCGCACGCCCTTGGCCTCCAAGCGGTTCAAGCCTTCCGTGGCCAGGGCATGGTCGGGCCGCAGGCTCAGGGCGATCTGGTAGTTGGCGGCTGCACTGTCCAGTTCACTGGTGCGTTCCATCACCAAGCCCCGGTTGTACCAGGCGTCGGCATAGCCCGGCTCCAAGCGGATGGCCTGGCTGAAGTCATGGTCGGCACCGGCCATGTCCTTCAGGTGCTCCAAGCGGATGAATCCGCTGTTGTACCAGGCCAGCGCATTGTTCGGGTCGATCGCCATGATCTGTTCATAGCAGGCCAGGGCCATGCTGTCCTGTCCTTGCTCCTGATAGTACATGCCTTTGTTGTACCAGGCTTCCACGCTTCGTGGCTTCAGGGCGATGGCCGTGGCATAGTACTGTTCAGCCAGCGGATCGTGTTTGGCCGCGCTGATCTTGCCCAGCATGATGTATGCGGCATAGTCCTGGGGATCTTGCTCCACGGCCGTGCGGAAACTGCTCAATGCCAAGGTGGTATCGCCCGTCTCCATGTGGATCCACCCTTTGAGGAAGTACCCATGTGCGGCGTGTTGGTCCATGCGCAAGGCATCGTTCACCAAGCCCATGCTGCGTTGGTAGTTGCGCAACACCAGTTGGATCTCCGCCTGTTTGAGCAGGGCCGGTGTGCTCGATGGGTCCACTTTGGCGGCCCGTTCAAACGCGGCATTGGCCTTTTCCACCTGAACGGTGCTGTAGTACAGGTCACCCAGGGCCAAGTGGTATTGCACTTGGCCGCTGTCCAAGCCCACTGCCCGTTCCAAGTCGCGCTGTGCATCCACCAAGCTGTCCACCCCGATGTACAACCGGGCCCGGCGCTCATACAACGCGGCCTTGTTGGGCTCCTTCACGATCAACGCGTTGACGGAATCCAGGGCAGCCAGGAACGGGTCGGCATTCACCAGGCCGGGCGGCCCGGTCTCTTGCGCGCCCCCACCACTCCCACAGGCACACCAGCACAGGGAAGCAACAAGGAGAACAGCAATCGGGGCCCGGCCGGTACGCATGGGGATCTGAAGCATGAGGTATCGCATCCCGCCTCAGCCGTGGTGGTTGCCGAAGGGGCGGGACGAAAGTAACGGCCGTATGTGGTATGCCTGCCCCTGGTGGATGTGATTGGCCACCGTTGCGCGCCCAACCACCCCAGAGGCAACTCCGGTGCACACGAACCAGGCGGAACACCCAAGTCAATACCACACGATCACTCGGCGGTGGCCATGGCCTCCGGGGTCATGTTCGCCTTGATGCGCTTTTCCAGTTCCTCGCAAAGCTCGGCGTTGTCGTCCAGCAACTGCCGCACGGCATCGCGCCCTTGGCCCAGCTTGGTTTCTTCGTAGGAGAACCAACTGCCGCTCTTCTTGATGATACCGAGCTCCACGCCCATGTCAATGATCTCGCCGGTCTTGCTGATGCCTTGCCCGTAGAGGATATCGAACTCCGCCTTGCGGAACGGAGGAGCCACCTTGTTCTTCACCACCTTCACCTTGGTGCGGTTGCCCAGCACGTTCTCCCCTTCCTTGATCTGGGAGGAACGGCGGATATCCAGGCGGATGGTGGCGTAAAACTTCAGCGCGTTGCCGCCGGTGGTGGTTTCCGGGTTGCCGAACATCACCCCGATCTTCTCGCGCAATTGGTTGATGAAGATGCAGCAGCAACCGGTCTTGCTGATCGTGGAGGTCAGTTTACGCAAGGCTTTGCTCATCAGGCGGGCCTGCATGCCCACGGCACTGTCACCCATTTCCCCCTCGATCTCAGCACGGGGCGTCAATGCCGCCACACTATCGATCACCAGAATGTCAATGGCTCCTGAACGGATCAGGTTGTCGGCGATCTCCAACGCCTGCTCGCCGTTGTCCGGCTGGCTGATCAACAGGTTCTCCGTGTCCACACCAAGGCTTTCGGCATAGAACCGGTCAAAGGCATGCTCGGCATCAATGATCGCAGCGATGCCCCCGTTGCGCTGGCATTCAGCAACGGCATGAATGGCCAAAGTGGTCTTACCGCTGCTCTCCGGCCCATAGATCTCCACGATACGCCCTTTGGGGTAACCACCAACGCCCAAGGCGAGGTCCAAGCCGATGGACCCCGAGGGGATCACCTCCACTTTTTCGATGGCATCATCGCCCATGCGCATGATCGCCCCCTTGCCGAAGGACTTCTCCATCTTGTCCATCGTGAGCTGAAGCGCCTTCAGCTTCTCCTTGTTGATCTCCGTTGCCATCTTGTGGGTTGTTTTCTTAGGTTATTCTAGAGCGACGCATCAGCAGAAGAGGATACATCGCTGGTTATCAGCTGCGTTAATGCAACTCAGTTCGAACCATCCTTCAATATCTGGTCGGCGTGGTCCTTGGTCCGTACTTCGCGCATGATGTGTTCAATGATGCCCTGCTCATCGATCAGGAACGTGGTCCGCAGGATACCGTCGTATGAGCGCCCCATGAACTTCTTGCGGCCCCATACGCCATAGGCCCGGGCCGCGGTCTTCTCCGGATCGGCGAGCAGTCGGAAAGGCAATTGGTACTTCTCGGCGAACTTCTTGTGCTTGGCCACCTTGTCCGGACTCACACCCAGTACTTCATAACCCGCCTGGCGCAACGCCAGGTGGCCTTCCCGCAAGCTACAAGCCTCCGCCGTACAGCCCGGCGTGTCATCCTTCGGATAAAAATACAGCACCAGCTTGCGCCCACCGAAGTCCTGCAGCCGCACCGGCAGACCATCTTGGTCGCTTCCTTCAAAAGCCGGAGCCATGTCCCCCTTCTTCAGCATGCTCTTGGACCCCAGTTGACAATATTACCGTCAACCGAATGACGTGCAATTAAGCCAATTGATTTGGTTCCACCAATTCGGGCATGGAGAAAAGTTTTGAACATCCGGCTGGCCCATGGGCGCATGGCCACTGAGGCTCCGGCAACAACCCACCCGTACTTGCTTCAGGGATACTTTTACCGCCACCAATATGGACACCACGCCCTTGGCCGAACGCATGCGCCCTACCTCCTTGGAGGAGATCGTGGGGCAAGGCCACTTGATCGGGCCCGAAGGCATACTCCGCAAGGCCATCACCGGCAAGATCCTGCCCAGCATGATCCTTTGGGGCCCGCCAGGGGTGGGCAAGACCACCATGGCCCGCTTGCTGGCCAAGGAACTGGACCGGCCCTTCCACACCCTGAGCGCCATCAGCAGCGGGGTCAAGGACATCCGTGAGGTGATCGCACAGGCGGGCGGAGCCGGTCTCTTTTCCCGCAGCGCCGTGCTCTTCATCGATGAGATCCACCGTTTCAGCAAGGCCCAACAAGATTCCCTGCTCGGTGCCGTGGAAAAGGGCACGGTGACCCTGGTGGGCGCCACCACGGAAAATCCCTCCTTCGAGGTGATCGGCGCATTGCTTTCACGGTGCCAGGTGTATGTGCTCAAGCCCCTCTCGGTGGAAGACCTTGATGGCCTGCTCCAGCGGGCCATGCGCGAGGATGTGGAACTGTGCAGGCTGCCGATCCTGCTCCAGCAAACCGATGCCCTGATGCGCGCCAGCGGCGGCGATGCCCGCCGCCTGCTGAACACGTTTGAGCTGTGCGTGAAGGCTGCACATCCGTCCCAGGCCACCGTCGGCGAGGCGCCGGTGGCGATCACCGATGCCTTGGTGCAACAGGTGGTGCAAACCACCGCTGCCCGGTACGACAAGCAGGGCGAGCAGCACTACGACATCGTCAGCGCCTTCATCAAGAGCTTGCGCGGCAGCGACCCCAACGCAGCGGTATACTGGTTGGCGCGCATGGTGGAAGGTGGCGAAGACCCGCTGTTCATCGCCCGCCGCATGTTGATCCTGGCCAGTGAGGACATCGGCAATGCCGACCCCAACGCCCTGCTGCTGGCCACCACCACCATGCAGGCCGTGCAAATGATCGGTTGGCCCGAGGGAAGGATCATCCTCTCCCAATGTGCCGTGTACCTGGCCTGCGCGCCCAAGAGCAACGCCAGCTACAAAGCCATCGGCGAAGCCCAACAGGCCGTGGCCCGCACCGGCGACCTGCCCGTGCCCATCCACCTGCGCAACGCGCCCACCAAGCTGATGAAGGACCTGGGCTACGGCCGCGAATACCAGTACAGCCACGATGCCCCTGGCCACCATTCCGACCAAGAGTTCCTGCCTGCGGAACTGCGTGGGACGGCTTTCTACCAACCGGGCGACAACCGCCGCGAACAAGCCTTTGCCGCCTACCTCGCCCAAGTTTGGGGCACCAAATACAACGGATAGTTCAGGAGGCACGTTCGGCTTCCATGAAGCTGCGGTGCAGGTCATAGACCACCCCAAGGCCCACCATGAGGCCCCCTGCACCTTGCTCCGCCACTTGCCACAATAAATCCACCACCACATGGTGCATTCCTTGGTCGGCAAAGGAGAGCCCGGACAATAACACCAGCAAGTACACCACGGTGCCAAATGCGGCACCCACCATCATGGCTTTCACCGGAAATGCTCCTTTGAGCGAGACCCACTCGCGTACCAGCATGAAGTGCACCAACAAGGTGAGCACCAGGGCCAACATCAAGTACACCAATGCCGATATGCCCAAATACTTCTGCAACCCCATCCGCAGGTCGGCCACGTCGTTCAGGGCCCATCCATGCCATGCATAGGATAGACCGGCCATTGCCACGGTGCTCAGCAGCCATGGCACCAGGAAGCGACGTTTGAATACCAACATCTCGGCTTGCGGGGCCGTTGAGGCAAATCTAACCACTGGCCCTTGCCTTGCAACGGCACCCTTTCAATGGTCTACCTTGGCCACCATGTTCAGCAGAGCCGCCGCTGTCTATGGCTTGGCATTCATGGCCTTGGCCTCCGGGTTGGCCGGTTGCCGCAAAGACCGCATACCGCCCCGGTGGGACGTGGACCTGCTGGCCCCCTTGGTGCAAACATCCCTCACCATCGGCGACCTGGTCCCGGACAGCATCCTCTCTACCGACCCCGCCGGCAATGTCAGCATCCTCTACACGTCCGAGCTCTTCTCCCTCTCGTTGGACACGGTGCTCTCCGCACCGGACACCAGCTTCCAATACGCCTATGCCCTCCCCTTTCCAGGCCCGTTCCTGCTCCAACCCGGCACCACCTTCAACACAAGCAATGAAGTCACCCAGTTCGAACTCGAGGACCTTCAGCTCAGCAAGCTGATCGTGCGATCGGGGCAGTTGGACATGGTGATCACCAACATGATGAACGGCCCGATCACAGGCGATTTTTCCTTGCCCGGGGCCACCCTCGGCGGAATTCCCTTCCACATGCAATTGCAGGCCACACCCGGTACGCCGGGTGCCCCCAGCACCACCAACGCCAGCCGTCTCTTGGACGGGTACGAATTCGATTTGCGGGGCCCGGGGTTCAACCAGGTGAATGCATTGGCCACCCACCTGAGCTATTCCATTGCCCCGGGCGGTGGCGCCGTCTCCATCTCCGGCCAAGACAGTTTGCTGGCCCTGGTGGCCTACCACGATATCATTCCACAATATGCCACCGGTTCCTTCGGTACCCACGCCATGGAAGTGGAACCGGCCTCCACCAACCTTGATCTGTTCGCCAACCTGTCCGGCACATTGGACCTGGACCAGGTGAACGCCCGCCTGAAGATCACCAACGGCATAGGGGTGGATGCGCGGGCCAACATCCATTACCTCCGATCGGAGAACAGCACCACCGGGCAATCTGTTGACCTGTTGAGCACGATCACCACCGGTCCGGTGAACATCGATCGCGCCCTGGACCTGGGACACACCTTCCAAACCGCCCAGAACGTATTCGACCTCAACAACGGCAACAGCAACATCGACCTGTTCCTGGAGAACCTGCCCGACGGCATCGGCTACGCCATGGACATCACCATCAACCCCTTGGGCGACATCAGCAATGGCCACGACTTCCTGTACTATGACAGCCGCTTGATCGCCGAACTGGAAGTGGACATTCCCCTGCGGCTGATCGCCACGGACCTTACCCTTCGCCAAGCGATGGAGGTGGACCTCCCCGGAACCGAAGCGGGGCACGCGCTGCAAAGCGGCACGCTGCACCTCTTTGCCCAAAACGGCTTCCCTTTCAGCGCCATGGTCGAACTGGCGGTCTCCACCGCCGACGGCCAAGTGCTTTCCTTGTTGGCCCCGGGCGGTGCCGTGGCTTCGGGAAACCTTGGACCCGACGGCTTCGTGGCCAGCAGCACCTCCAGCAGGCTGGACTTCCAGGTGAACAGCGAACAAATGTCCCTGCTTCACCAAACGGGCAACCTCCTGGTCACCGCACGCTTCAATACGGCCGACCAATTGCAACATGTGCAGTTGCTGGATAGCTATCGACTGGACCTGCAATTGACCCTGGAGGCCAACTATCTGGTGAACGGGGATGAGTAGATCGTGGTGGGTGCTGGGCCTGTTGCCCTCCTTGGCGGTGGCCCAAGTGGACAGCGCAGTGGTCCAAACGGCGCATTGGTCGCACCGCCTGACCATCACCAGCGAGGCGGGCTATGACTCCAATGTATTGGACAACGCCTTGGTTTGGGGCTTGGTCCAAGGGGAGAACTTGAGCAGAGACACCCGGTTGCACGGCCTGGAGGCGTTGGGCAGCAACAACCGTTTAGGTTTGGCGGTGCAGGGCACGGCCACGTTGACCTGGCAGGACAATCTCTTCGGGTGGGAAAACTGGATGCCTCGGATCAGCCTGTCCCACCGGGACCTTCTGGGCATCCGGTTCACCAAGGATGCCTATGACCTCACCTTCTTCGGCAACGCCCCCTTTGAGGACCGCGTGGCCAACTTGGGCCCAAGTGCCTTTGAGCAGGTCACCTTCCAAACCCTGGCCTTCGGCATGGAACACCGCACCACCGGGACCTTTCTGGAGGCCGGTGTGGTGAACGGCATGCACCTCAATACCGGCAAGCTCAACCAGGCCGACCTGTACACCGCTCCGGACGGGCGCTTCCTGAACCTCGAACTGGACGGGCACTATGAGCGCAGCGACACCGCGGAGAACCAGCTTTCCAAGGGCCTCGGCCTTGTGATCAACCTGCAATGGAGCCACCGGTTCCACGGGCTGGGCGGCGTACAAAAGCTGACCTGCTCGGCCACGGACGTAGGTTTTGTGGTTTGGGGGCCGCGATCGCTCTCCGCCTCCAAGGACAGCAGCATCCATTTCGAGGGCATGCGGGTGGAGAATATCATGGACCTGGAAGGCCTGATCCTGGATGAACACCGCCTGCAGGACAGCCTTGGATTGGGTTACAGCCCCGGTGGCACCACCAAACTTCTGCCGGCCCGGTTCGCAGCCGAACTGCAATTTGGCCCGCTGCTCACGCTTCGCTCAGCGCGCCAACAGCAGGCTTTCGTGGTTTCCGTGGACCAACTCGTGCTCCCGGGCCACTTGCCGCACGCTTCGCTCCGGTGGAACACGGCCTTGTTCCATGTGTTGATGGCCACGGTGGGGGTCAGTAACGGTGGAAGCGGTGGGCTACGGGCACAGACGGGCCTTGAAGCCGCCATCGGCCAGCACCTCCAGTTGGGTGTTGCGCTGCCCAATGTGATCGGATTGTTTTCAGATCAAGCAAACGGCAAGGCCTTGGCGGGCCGGTTGGAAGTGTGCTGGTAGGCGGCCGCTCAGTTCTCCGCCAATGCTTCGCTCTCGTAGATCTGTTTGGAGCAACTGCGGCCGTTCTTGAAATAGAACACACCACTGTATTTGCGCGCCACCCGGCGGTATTCCGTGACCTCCTCCCCGACCCCCAATTTGATCACCGTGATCACCTCATTGGGTTGCACGATCACATCCTGGTGCCGCACCACAGGCACGGCGGTCGGCTCAAACTTGGGCCGGGGCTCCTGCAGGCTATGGGCCACGGCTGGTTGCACCCGCCTTGGTTCCTCCAACACCCGGGGTTCAAGGGCACGCCGGGATTCTTCCGTTTCCATGGCCTTGGGCGTGGAAGCCGCACGCCGTTGCTTGGCGGCAGGCAACACCGGCGCACGCTCCACCTTGGGTTCAGGCTTGCTGGCCGGAACGGGGGCCATGGCAGCAACCGGCATGGCCTGCGCCAGTTGTTGTGCGGCCTTGTCCTGCTCGGCTTTAATCTTCGCTTGGGCCGCCTGCTGCTTCGCCTGGTCCTTGGCCTCCTGCTGCTTGCGCTGGGCTTCCTCGGCTTCCGCCCGTACCGCCTCCTTTTGTTTGCGATCCACCTCCAACTGGGCCGCTTCCAAGGCACTCTGGATGCTCTTGGTGTAGTCCGTGTCGTAATCGAAATCACCGAGCATGGGGTCATACCTGATCATGCCCACCGGCTGATTGAACACCACCGTGTTCAACCCTTCATATTGCTTGAAGAGCGACACCACGAACTGGAACGGCGCCAGGTTCTCACGTACCACACCCGCCGGAAGCCGGGTGTTGAATTGAAGTTTCTTGGTCACGAAGCCCGCCTTCTCAAAAGACAGGATATAGTTGGCCCCGAGCTCCAGGTCCAAGGAAAAGCGGTTCAGGTCCGCGGAAATGGTGCGGTGCTTCGCGCCATCCTTGTACACCACCATGCGGCATCCGTCCAGCCCGCCACCGTCCACCTTCAAGCGGCCGTTGATGACGAACTTGGCCTGGGCCATGCCCAAGTTGGCCAGCACCAAGAGAAGCACGCACCAACCCCAACGCAAGGGCCGTCCGCGGGCGAATGTGCGCATCACCGGGATCAGGAGACCACCACCGTGGTGGAAAGCATGCCTTTGGCAAACATGGCTGCAGCGAGACCTACCGCCAGTACCGCGGCCATGATCAAGGTGCGCCTGGCCACTGAGTTGTTCTGTCCGTTCATGACCTTGTGATTTTCCCCCTCTACGCCCAGGTCATCCCTGAGGTTACGGCGCGAATTCCACCAGGCCCTATCGGCCGGGTGAAACCCAGACCGGGCATACACCGTTGCAGATCACCCGCCATGATGCGTTCCTTGCTCGCCTTTACCGGGGTCCTTGCTGCCTACACGGCCACGGCGCAAGCCTTGCCCTCCTCCACGGCGGATGATCTGTTCCGCAACGGCGTAAAAGCCTGCAACATGGGGGACTATCCCCGGGCCGCCGACCTGTTCACCCAGGTGATCCAAATGGACCCTGAGAACCTCAATGCGTACCTCCAACGGGGCATCTGCTTCAGCTTACAGCAGAACTACCAAGCGGCCGTGGCGGATCTCAGCGCGGTGATCCAACGCAAGCCGGACCACCAAGGGGCCTACGCAAGCCGTGGAAGCGCGTACAACAAGTGGGGCAAGCCCGAACAGGCCGTGCAGGACTTCGACACCGCACTTGCCATGGACCCCTCCGACCAAGAAACATTCAATAACCGCGGCTGGGCCAAGAAGGCCCTCGGTGATCCGGACGGCGCCTGCGCCGACTGGAACAGCAGCCGTAAGCTGGGCAACGCCGAAGCCAAGATCATTCTGAAGAACAACCGATGCAATTGAAACGAATCCTGATCACCGCCTTGCTGGCCATGCCCATGGGGTGGGCCACAGCCCAAGACCAGAGCTATGCCGATTGCCTGGCCAAAGCGGGCAGCAACTGGGGCCAGCCATGCCGCAAATGCGAGACCTACAACGGGTACAAGCGCGATTTCTCGGGGGTCTACCAAGTCCAGTTCCGCAACATCTGCAATGAGATCCTGGAAGTGAAGGTGGCCGTGGAAGAAACAAATGGGACTTGGCGCACCTTTCCGGTAACGGCCTTGGCGGGTGGCGACACCCTCACCGCCTTTGCATGCCAGGGCACCGGCAGGGTGCAGTATTGGGCACGCCGGGTGAACGATACGGAGATCGTGCTACCGACCGATGGGCAGATCGCCAGCGCCAATTCCGGCCGGTAGGCCACCAACGCAGGTGCCGTGCCTGCGGCCCCTGCATGCGGTCCACCTCCGGTTCCATGCAGTTTTCATACGGGCCATCAACACCTTGCTGTTCACAGATGAATGCCGGCTCTCTGCCGCGGCGCCAGCACTTGCCTATCCTTGGGAAAACCGGAAGCCGTCATGTCGATCAAGCACATGCACATCGGCCGCACATCCACCTCCCCGGAAGTGCAATTGGACCTGGAACGGGGCACCATTGATATCATCGGGCGTTCCTTGCCCGCGAACGGCGAACAATTCTACGAGCGGGTGCACCGGTGGCTGGATGAGTACCTCAAGCAACCCTGCGACCGGACCACGGTGAACATGCGGTTGGACTACATGGACACCAGCAGCTCCAAGCACTTCTACACGATCTTCAACCGGCTGAGCGCAGCCCAGGAACGTAGTGGAAATGTGCAAGTGAACTGGCACTTTGAGACCGGTGATGAAGAAATGGCCGAAACGGGCAAGGACTACCAGAGCCTCTTCCCCATCGAGTTCCAGATCATCGAAGTGAAGGACCTGTTCTAACGCCTGCTTGGGTGTTCCTGCGGGATGGCCGTTGCATCCGTTTTCCGTTCAGGAAAGGCCTTGAAATTTCAGCGAAGCGGTGCCTATCAGGCAATTTTCCGGTGAAGAATGGGCTGGAACAAGGCCGGGGGGCGCCCTTGCGGTGATCCGAAACAGGCTCCCAGGGGTGGCAGCGGCCACAACGGACTTGCCCCTTCGTTTACCCCCTACCCCAAAAGCGAAGCCCCCCAAAATGCTTGGAGGGCTTGCTGCTGTATGCGTGGACCCGTAGGGAGTCGAACCCCAAACCTCCTGATCCGTAGTCAGGTGCTCTATCCAATTGAGCTACGAGTCCAATATCCGCCTTTGGAACAACCTGCGTTCGACCGAAAGCGGCCGCGAATATAATACAGCTTCTTCAACGCGGTTTATAATACTTCATGGCCTCGGGCATATAGGCTTCGAGGTCGGCGATCCGGCGATCATCGCTGGGGTGCGTGCTGAACAACTCGGGTGGTTTAGGGCCCCCTTGTTCGGCCATGCGTTGCCAGAACTGCGGTGCTACGCGTGGGTCATAGCCTGCCATGGCCATGAAGACCAAGCCCAATTTGTCCGCTTCACTCTCCTGCTTGCGGCCATAGGCCAGCAGGCCCAGTTGGCCGCCCACGCCGAATGCCTGCATGAACAAATTGGAGGCCGTGGAAGGCTTCTCGGAAAGCACCGCTTGCAAGGTGACGCCGGCGCCCTGCATGGCCAAGGCTTGGCTCATGCGCTCATTGCCGTGCCGCGCAATGGCGTGGGCGATCTCATGCCCCATCACAAGGGCCAGGCCGGTTTCATCCTTCGTGATGGGCAGGATACCGGTGTAGACCACGACCTTTCCGCCGGGCATGCACCATGCGTTCACCGTGGGGTCGTCCACCACGTTGAATTCCCACGTGAAATTGGCCACGCGGTCCGCGGCCTTATGCTCGGTGAGGTAGGCGGTGGCCGCTGCCGCCAACCGGTCGCCGATGCCACGCACCATCTTCACGCGGGCATCGCTGGCCTGCAGCGGCGGGTGTTCCTTCAGGAATCCCTGGTATTCGGTCAGGCTCATGCCCATGAGTTCCGATTCCGGCAGCAGATTCAACTGGCTCCTGCCGGTTATGGGCACCTTGGAACAGGCCGCCACCAAGGCGACCATACCGGTCAATGCGAGCGTTCTCGTCCACGTGATGTTCATCGGATATCGGCTGAAAGTCCACGGTCGCAAAGCGCTTCACACAGGGGGCGGAGCACATTGAACGCACCCCGCTTCACGCTGCATTTGCCCGTGAAGTGCACCAGCCACGCGCATTGTTCGGCCTGCAACGGATCATGGTCGCATACGTCGATCAGGCTTACGATCACGTGTTCGAAGGTGTTCACATCATCGTTGTGCAGGATGATCTCCTGGGTACCGGTTTCCACCACGCCGGGGTGTTCCAACAAGTCTTCCTCAAAACGCTGATCCGCCTTCATGGGCAATGGGCTGGTGCCGCACGCGAAGGTAGGGAACGGTTCACCGAACTTGTTCCACAGGCTGGGCCAAGATCGACTTTCCGAACTTGGCCAACAACACCCGGGCATCGCGCAAGGGGATGCGTTTGCCGTTCAAGTAGGCCGTTACGAACGCATCCGCCACGCCCAGCGCCACGGTACCGGCCTTGCGTATGGCAGCTTGATCTTCGCTACGGAATTGGCCCGTGGTGTAGCGGATCTTTGCATTCGCGGTGAGTTCGCTGTTCAACGGGGTGATGTTGAAGAGGCGGTCCAACGCGGTGGGCTTGCTATAGACGCCCACTTGCACGGTGAAGAACAAGCCCTTGACGGTTTCCACTTGCTCGGCCGGTGCGGCGGCCGGGTCGTTGTAATAGGCCGAGGCATCCGTGGCTGGTTTGAAAGCTTCCAGCACAGCCTCGGCGGTGGCCGGATAACTGGCGAGCACCGCGGATTCCGCAGCCTCCGCAGTGCCTTGTGCGCTCAGATCGGCCGGTGCCGTGGGAGACTGTGCCGTTTGCTTGACCGGTTCCTCTGCAGCCCGGGATACCCCTTGGCCGGAGGGGGGGGCCGAGGCGGTCCCTTGGGCCAAAGCGGGCCGTTCGGCCTCCAAGGCCTCCCGCAGGGAAACGCGTGCTCCATCCAGGTAGGCAACCACGAAGGCATCACGATATCCCCGTTGGCGCAGCTTAACGCCAGCCTCGGCCGCACTGGCGGCACTGGTGAACAGGCCTGCGGAATATCGGATCACCCCATTGGCGGCCCGTTCGCCCGTGAGGGGTGACATGTCGCTGAAGGCCTCCGCAGGCAATGGGTTCCGGAAAGCACCGACCTGCACCTTGTACACCACGCCAACGGGCATGGCAGCATCCATGGGGATGGGCAGTTTCCGCGTTGGTGCTTGAGCGTCGAGGGTAAACGCATCCTGCACCAATGCCGGCGCAACGGGGGCTGGGGCGTTGTTGGCGGGCCGTTCCAGTGGAGCCATGCGCTCTGGACGTCCAATTCCCCCGGAAGGCCTACCGCCGGTGATCTCCGTTACCAAAGGCGGGGCATGGCTTGTATCAGCCGCCACCGGCATGGGTTCGAGCACCGGTTCAAAAGCGTTCGGTGGCGTTGGCTTGGCCGCCGGTACCCCTGAAGCATGAGACCCGACGGGTTCGGCAGCCATGGCATTCGCGCCCGATGGCCTGCTCTGGGCCAAGACCGGTTCGGTGCGCCGATTGGTCTGCTCCAGGTCCATGATGGCCGCGGACCGGTCTGCATCCAAGCTTTGCATCCACGCTGCGGCCTGGGCGTCGATCAGGTCGGCGGATGCCTCTTGGCGCGCAGCATCCTTGCGCAAGGAATCGGACCGTAGCACCAAGGCATCGGCGCGTTGCCCGAGTTTGCCGACCTGCTCCAATGCGGCCGGTTTTCCGCGCAGCTCCCGGGCTTCTGCCTCTAGGATGGCGGCCAATTCCCTCGCTCCATCCGCTTCCATGCGGGTGCCCCCGGCACCGGCCCGCTGCTCCATGGCGTGGCCCTTCATGAGGAAATAGCGGCTTTCCTCGGCCCCGCCCACCACCAGCAACCGCTCCTGGGGATCGAGGTAGTAGAAGCGCTGCAGGTATCCCGCCAAGGTGGTGCTGTCCGTCGGGGTGTTCACGCCCCAAGGCAATACTTGTTCAGGTCCACGCCGTATGCTCACCGGAAACGTTGAAGCCCCTCCTGACCGGGCGGTGCCCCTTGCGGAATCGGCCGGAGCATGGACCTGGCCTCCGGATTGGTCCGCGATCGGTGCACTTGGTTCAATAGCCAACACCTCCTGCGATCCCGGGGTGGATCCACCGAACAGCCGCTGTTCCACCTCCGCATAGGTCAACTGCTGGGCAGCGGCTGGCTTGCCGTCCAAGAGGAAGTTGCGCACAGTAAGAGAGCGGTCCATGTTCCTCAAGGCCTTCAGTTCTTCGGCATAGGCCGAGCGGTACAGGGAATCACGCACAAGGATGTCGTTGGTGTTGTCCGCCTTCCTGCGTACGGTCTTCGCATGGTCCATGGCCTTTAGGGCATCGGCCTCAAAAGCGCGGGCCATTTGCTCCAACGGTGCATCGGGGGGCGTTCCGGACTGCATGATTCTTTTGGTCAGCACCTTGGAACTGTCCTTGGCCGATTCAAATTCGCTCCGCGTGATGAACACTGAACGCTGCCCCACGTCCACGGAATGGATCAGCAGGTCGTCGATCATGCGGTCGGTGCGCTCCACCAATTGGTCATAGGCCTCCCCTTCTTCCAGGTCGGACAAGGCCTGCTCCATGCTGTCAATCTCCATCTGCAGGTCTTCGGCCATCACCATATCCTGCTCCAACCGGGCTACCGCACCTTCGGTCTTCGCTGATCGCGGCGCCAAGGGGCTGAGGAAGATCCGGCGCATGTCCGTTTCCAACTGGACATAGGCGTCGTTGTGGGGAGTTGGGGACGGCGGCTCTTCCGCGGAGGACGGAACAGGGGCTTCGGCACCGCTGGCGGCCAACAGGGCATCTTCGAACGCCTGCGTTTCCACGGCCACATACTCTTGCTTCACTGCGGCCAAGGCCTTCTCGGCCGCTTCCAGGTGGGCGGCCTTGGTCCGGCGCCAACGTTCCAATCGGGGCAACAGTGTTCCGGCCTGCTCCGGATGCTTGTCGAGATGGTCCACGGTTCCCCGCATCTGCACATCGATGCTGTCGATCAAGCGCATCTCCAACGCATGCAGCAGCGCGGCTTTTTCTTGGTGCGTACCGGTGCCGTTCACGATGGAGTCACGGTGCAGGGCAAACCCCGGGATGATCTCGTTGAGCAGCTCCTCGTCCATCATCGACATGTCAAAATCGAGCAGGACGTAGTTGTGCGTGGCCAGTTGCGAGGCTTGGGCGGGTTCGGCATTGCGCGCCGTGCCCAAGTGCTCAATGCGTTCCTTCTGCGCCTCGATCACTTGGTCCAGGCTATCGCGTTTATCCCGGTCCTTTTCCACATGCCGTAATTGCTCAAGTTCCGCTAGGCCATTGCTGAGCAAGAACAGTTCATCGGCCCGCGTGGTGCTTGCGCCATCCACGGCGGCCATCCCCGTTTCGCCAGGAGGCCCTTGGCCGCCCGGACCGGTGCCTTTCAACGGCGGCTCCGCATGGGTGGTGGAAGGGAGGGAACGTGCTTCACCGGTGGCCTTCCCTGCCGATTGCTGCACACCACGGCCTGCGCTATCGGCTGCTGCCGCAGCCGGCTCCGCCAAGGGTATGGCTTCCACAACGTCCGGCACTGCTGGATCCGTCCTTAAGGCGGTGGGATCCGGTGGCACGGCCGGATCAGTTCGCCCCCCGGCAAGGCCATCGGCCTGCTCATTTACCACGGGACCGGCACCGCCTTCATCCAGTTGCCCGGCCGTTCCCTCTTGCGCTGGTTCCGCCGGGCGGTCCACCATGCTGCTATCCGTGGATCCGGTCCTGGTGTTGGCCTGGTCGTAGCCCCGGTTGGTGGAGGGATGGCGTGCGTCCTCCACCCCGGTGGGCGTTGGTTGCGGGTCCTGTGGCCTTGCCACTGATGCGGGGGACTTTGGATCCGTTTCTTGCGGCGCCGCCCGGCTGATCACACCACCCGAAGTGCGTGCTGCTGCCAACGTGGGGTTGGCGCCACCTGCTACCATGGAAGGGGATACGCCCCAATTGAAGATGCGCAGGTCTCTCTCAGCGGGACTGGCCGCCACCAAGGGAAGGAATTCCTGTGCGATCTCCAAGCTGGAGTTGCGCGCGTGCACGGCCGCGAGCCTTTGTTCCATGTTGTCCGGAACGGCCAGCCCACGTCCGGTACGTCCTTGCTCCTTCGCAGCATCCAAATACCGGAGCAATTGTACTTGTCCACGGACCAGTGCGGCGGCCTGTTCTGTTTCCTGCGCCTCTTGGAATGCCTGTGCCACCTCTTCGCGCAGGGCCAGGTCTTGTTCCTTGAGCACGGCCAATTCTTTCTTCAGGTCCTGTTGTTTGCGGCCTTTGGCCTGCCCGGCCTCATAGCTCAAACGCGCAACCCGTTCCGCCAACTGGGACTGCTCGCCCCGCTGGGAATTGGCCCGGCGCAGCTTGGCCTGTGCATCCTGCTCCGCCTCCGTGGCGGAGCGGCGCATCAGTTCCAGGTCATCAGGCCGCGCATCGGGGCCGGTCCGGGCATCGAGCCCGGCTTTGAGCTGCTTCAGCAACGTGGTGGTCGCCGTCGGGTCCATCGCGCTATTGGCGCGTTCCAACGCCAATTGCAAGGCGCGTGCATCCGTTTCACGCTTGCGGGAGGCCGTGGCCGCGGTGGCCATGTCACCGCTGGAGCGGTAGGCCGCCATGGCCCGTTGCCAGGCATCTTCAGCGTTCAGTTTGGCCTGTGCGGCCCGGCGCATCAATTGCTCCCGTTCGGGAGAAGGGGTTAGTGCTTCGCCCTGCTGGACCAAGTTGGCGGCCATTGCGGCTTGCTGTTCGCCGACCTCCAGATTGGCCATGGCCAATTCCATGGCGGCCTTGGCCACGCGCTCCTGTTCTTCGGCCCGGTCCTGCTCGGCCTTTGTCCCGCGTCCGGCCATTTCCAAGGTTTGGGCCATGGTCACGGTACCGTCGAAACCGGCGGCCTGCAAGGGATCGCCGGTTTCGGGTGCTGGGGCCGCCAAAGCGGCGGTGGTACGCGTGGCGGAGACGTCCAACCGGGCCCTGCGGCGCACCTCCTCCAAGGCCAAGGCCAGGAGGTTCCCGTCCAAAGGCTGGTCGAAATGGTTCTTGACCTCCACCGCGATGCCGGCCTTGTACACGAGGTCCATTTCCTGTTGGAAGGCTTGTGCTTGCTTGCTGGGCGGCACATCCAAGGCGGCGAGATAGGTGCGCTTTTCAGGTCCGGCCTCCACGAGCAACCGGTACTTGCCTCCGCGTGGGAGCACCAGCGTGTAGTTGCCCTGGGCATCGGTGGCCACCTCCGTGATGCGTTCGCCGGTCAGTTCGTCTTCGACGATGATGCGTGCCCGCTTGTCGCCGGGGTCGAGGTTGGATGCGAAGGTTCCTTTGAGCAAGGTGATGTTGATGGGGGTTTGGGTGGTGCTCACACGGTACACCTTCAGCATGTCCTGCTGGGAATCGCGATCGCTGGCGAAGCAGGCTTCCTTGCCATCCGGCCCCAGGATATACAACCGTTCATCGGCCGGGGTATTGACGGCAAAATCCATGTTCTCCGGCGCGCTGAACACGTCCATGCCCTTGTCGTAGGTGCTCTTGAACACGTCATAACCGCCCATGCTGTTATGGCCTTTGCTGCAGAAAAAGAAGGTTCGTTCGTCTGTGGCCATCACGGCGAAGTCCTCGTCCTCGGGGGTGTTGATGTAGCCGGCCAGCAGTACGGGTGCCGCATAGCCCCCCGTGGGCAACAGTTCGGTGCGGTAGATGTCACGGCCGGTCTTGCCGTCCTTGCCATAACTGCTGAAAAAGATGGGGCCGCCGCGGTCGGGCAAATAGACCAGGAAGCGCTCGCCACTGCGCCGGTCCATGCCTGAAAGCAGTTCATCGGGGGTAACCACGATCTTGCCGCCGATGTCGCCGAGGTCGTAGAAGCGGAAAAAATCCGAAGCGTCCACTTCCACTTTGTTCATCACTTGGATGTCCTTCAAATTGCTGAGCAGGTGCAAACCGTTCCGGCACTGCTGTTCCAGGGCATCCACGGGGAATCGGGCCAGGAGTTTCTTATCGCCCGTACCGCGGAAGTGTTTGTAGGCATCCAGCGCCTCATTGAAGCGGTAGTCGAGCTGGTAGGCCCGGCCCAGGAAATACCAGGCCAAGCCCGAGGTGGCAGGGCCTGCCAGCGCGAACTTCAGGTAGCCTGCCGCCTTGGTCTTGTCGTCCCCGCCGAAGATGGTGCATGCCCCGAGCTTGAAATTGAGCTCATGGTCCTGCGGGGCCAGGCTCACCAGTTGGGAAAACAGCGGATACGCCTTGGCATAGGCCCCTTTTTCGAAGAGTGCATCGGCTTCCGCCCTCAAGGCCTTGTCCCCGTCTTGTCCCCATCCGCTGAAGGCGGTTGCCAGCACCAGGAACAGGGCGGTGCAGCAGCGCAGCAAGCGTTGGAGACGGGTCATCGGGGATCTATGGCGTTGATCGGCCCAGGAAGCTCATCCGGCCTTCGGTTCCTTTGATCAGGCGCGCGATGTTCTGCCGATGGGTAAAGAAGACCAACAGGCACAACACCAAGGCGAAAACCCGCATCACCACGCTGGGTTCATGGAAAACGAGCAGGATGGCCATGGGGAACGCGGTAGCGGCCACCAGGGAGGAAAGGGATACATAATGGGAGATCAGGAAGACGATGAAGAACACGGCGATGCAGATCAGCGCCGAGCCGGGATGGACGGCCAGCACGCCTCCGAGGGAGGTAGCGATGCCCTTTCCTCCACGGAAGCCGGCAAAGAGGGGATAGAGATGACCCAAAACGGCGGCTGATACGAGGAGTACGCGCAAAAGGGTCCAAGCATCGGAATAGGGTTCGGACCCGCTCCAAAGGGGGAGCAGCCGAACGGGCAGGAACCCCTTGAGGACATCCAGCAGCAGCACGGGCAATCCGGCCTTGGGGCCCAACACGCGGAACGTGTTGGTGGCGCCCGCATTGTGGCTGCCGTGTTGGCGTACGTCAATGCCGTAAAAAGCCCTTCCCCACCACACGGAGGTGGGAATGCTCCCGCTGATGTATGCGATGGCCATGGCCGTAAGTCCGAAGGTCCAGGGGAATTCCATGTTCAAAGTCCGAAGCGGTCGCGGAAGTCGTCCACTTTGCGTTTGTTGGTCAGGATGAATTGGTAGTCGGGCAGGCCCTTTTTGCCGGGGAACTGGCGCTTGTCGTCCTTGATCTCGCTGATCATGGTGTTGAACGCGCTGTTGCTGCTGTACACGTACATGAAATTCCGGGCATACTGGAAGAACCAGTAGGTCTGGGCGTCCAGCATCAACAGCACGGTCATCACGTCGCCGCTGCGCTTGCGCTCGAACTCCACCTTGCCTTTGAGGTACCGGTACACGGGCTTTTTCATTGCGGTGGCCAGGCCCAGGTCGCCGGTGCTTTGCCAGGCTTCATCGCGCGGGTTCCATTCCAGGTTGACATCGCAGAACACCAGTGCTTTCACCAGTTCATCGGGCAGCCGCTTGATCTCACCCTTGATGCTGAGTTCGCTGATCAGTTTGTCGCTGCGTTCCTTGCCGAGCATTTCGCGGAGGGAACGTTCATACGGGGTTTTGGCGAGGTCCACCTGTTTTTGATCGGGGTAGGCGGCCATATCAGCCACCATTTTGTCCAAGGCGTTGTCCACGAAGGGGAAGTCCAACACGAGGGTGAGCTTGGTGGTGGTGGCTGCCTTGTCGCCCTTGTATTCCAAGGTGCCATAGCCATCGGCCTGGACTTGGCCCAATTGCACGCCCGGGTTGATGTGGCCATCGGCCGAGAGCAGGCAGGAACTGGTGGAAAGGGCCACCAGGTTGCCGGGCAGGTTGTTCTGGCGGATCTTGTCCTTGTTGGAGATGAGGTAGGCGGACCGCACCTTGTCGAAGTACAGCAGCCCCTTGGCACTGATGATGTCGCGGTCTTCCTTGTCGCGTTTGCGGCTCAGGAAGGTTCCGTAGGTGAGGAAGGGGTCATCCTTGGTGAGGTAGATGCCAGCGCCCACGGCAAGCCCTTCGGCATCCACCAGGGAATCGCTTACCGGGATGAAGACTTCCTGGGGGTCGATGCGCCCGCTGAAGGCCATCCAATTGCGGGGGATGCCGGCACAGTCGTGCATGATGCGCGTGTTGCCGGTGAAGTTGAGCTCCTTGATGGAGGCTTCCAACCTGACGTCACCGAAGAAATCGAACGCCGGGCTCAGCTGGAATCCGGCCTCTTGGGGCACCCGGCCCAAGGCATAGGTCTGGAAGGTGGTGTCCACATTGATGTTCCTCATCTCAATGGGGAAGACCTTGCCGGTCTCATCCTTGTAGTCGTAGATGCCACTGCCGCTGTACTGCCGGCGGGCGGCGATGTTCACCGTGGCACCGTGGATGGTGTGGAACTTGTTCACGAAGTTGGCGGTGACCGTGGCGTTGCGCAGGGGGTCCATTTTGGCATTGCGCGCGATGCGCACGCGCAAGCTGTCGGGCATGATCAACGCATCGGCCACCTGGATGTACTGCACATCGTTGGCGGTGATGATGTGCTTCTTCAGGTCATACCGGGCCTTGGGTGCCATGAACCGCAGGGAATCCTGGTCCGGATGCACGCTGATGAAGTTGGTTCCCGAGAGCTGGAGGTCCTCGTTGCCCGCAGCCGCCGTGCGGTCGCTCTCCAGTTCAATGTCGCCTTGGTCCATGTACCATTTGAAGCGGTCCATGTAGCAGATGTACTGGTTGTAGGGGAACTCCACCTTGGTCTCATCGCCGTTGCTGACGAACTCACCCACCCGCTCGTCCAGTTTGATGGTGGCGTTCACATTGTCCGTGCGGAAAGCGATGGCCGTGGTATCGCCTTCGGTGAGGCGGAAGTCGCTGGTGTCTGCATGGACGGCCATGGTCTTGAATTCGAAGAGCCTTGAACTGAGCGTGGCATTGGTGAAATCCACCAGCCCGGACCCGGTCATGCCGTTGGGTTTGAGTTCGGTCTTGCCGTAGAGGAAGGCCTGCTTGTCATACATCTCCATGGGCCTGTCCAAGTTGCGGGCGAGCAGCACGTCCTTGGCGGGTTCCAAGCGCAGGAACACCTTGCTGGCTTGCACCGTGGGCACGCTCAAGGCGGGGCTTTGTGCCGCTCCGTTGTACAGGGTATCCGCCAGGCCGAAAGTGGTGTCCGGGGTGAAGACCAGGTCCTTGCTGCGGGCAATGGTGGTGAGGTAGCTGAAGTCGCCTTCGCCGTGCAGGCCTTTGTTGTCCAACTTGATGGTTTCAGCGAATTTGGCTTTCTTTCCATACAGCGGCAGACCACCTTGGCCGGTGGGCCGCACAAAGCCCAAGGCATAATCGGGCTGCAGGCGCAAGGTTTCGCGGATGTCCGGGAAGATGCCGGCACTGACCAGGGTGCCATCGAACTTCAGGCCGTCGTTGGTGAAGTTGTCCAAGCTGTCGATCAGGAAGGGGTCGCTGCGGTAGTAAAAATTGTCCCGCTTGTAGGCTCCTTTCTGGATGGTGGACCGGTCGTAGAAAACAAAGCTCTCACGCGTGCTGTTGAACTTGGGGAAATCGGGGTACTTCTTCTGTTGCAGGCCGCTTTTGTTGGACGGTGCGTCCACTTCAAGCGTACCGGCCACGTTCTCCAGCACGTTCTTCACCTTCACCAGGCGGTAGCGCCCCTGTTCATCAGGTTCAAAGCTGTCCGCCAGGAAGGCCACGCTGTCCACATTGAGCAGGTCGATGGTGAAGGGCTGGTAGTGGAAATGGTATTCCTTTCCATGGAAGGTGAGCTTACCGGCCTTGATGACGCCTGCGAAGGTGAAATCGCGGTCTTTCTTGATCGTCACCAGTTGGTCCGCCGGGTAGATCTTCACGTCCTGTGAATCGCTCAGTTGGATGCGGTTGACCCCCTTGAGTGCGAGGTCGTTGTTGAGCAGGTTGATGGTACCGTTGACCCCGTCGGGGCTGTTGCTGTTGAATTGCAGCACGTCATAGTCCACCTTGCCCGCGCTGGAGAGGATGTGCTGCAGCAAGCGGGGTTGCACGGTGACGCGCTCTTCCTCCAGGTCGTACTTCAGGAAACCCATGTTGGCCAGGTTGATCAACATCGGCTTCACTTGGGTGACCTGCAACTTGGCATAGGTGGCGAATTCCTGAACGCTGAATTCATCCCCCACGGCCTTGCTGAAATCACGCACCCGGGCGAGCGGGTGCACATTGTCGATGCCCAGCATGGCGGTATAGCGCCGTTTTTCGAAGTAGTTGAAGCTCTCGAAGGAAGTCCTGTTCTGGGTGGTTCCTTGCATGTTGCCCAGCTGCACCAAGGGATCGCCCTGTTTCCAACGGAGCTCCTCGAAATACATGTCCAATTGGTGGTAGGTATCGTAGAACGGCCCTTTGGAGAGGCCTTCATCGCGCTTGATCAGGGTGAGCTGCTGTTTGTCGCGCATGAAGCGCAGGGTGACGCTGGGATGCACAATGGAATCCTTGTCGAGGTACATGGTAAAGGCCACGTCCTCACTGGCGATCTTGTCCGGCTCGATGGAGAATACCAGCCCCCTGGCAAGGATGAACAGGCGGCCTTCGCGTTTGAAGGCGAGCGAAGCCGGTTCCTCCTTGGTCCCGTACCCCTGCAGTTTGGCGCCCTGCATGGTGAAGCCGCCTTCAAAGTCAATGCCGGGCACGATGTCGTTGATGCGTTTGCGCAGGTCGTAGCTCTCGAACCGCGGGTAGGAGGCATTGTCCTCGGTCACATTGGCCTTGAGCTTGTCCTTGACGGTTCCCAACAGGACTTTGTCGAAGTAGGGGTCCGTGAAGTTCACACTGTCCACCACCACTTCCGTGGTCTTCAACTTCAAGGCGTAGCGGCGGCCCCATTTGGCGTACGTGGCGTCCGGCTCCAACCCGGTGCGCCTCCAAGTGAGCGTGCCGGCCACACCTTCCCATGTGTTGGTCAGCGGATAATAGGTACCGCTGGTGCCTTGGATCACCGAGCTGTCCGAACGCGACCACCACACCAGGTCGGTGGTGTTAAAATGCACCTTGGGGACACTGTCGAAGGCGAAGGTGAACGTGCCCTTGGTGGCATGCCAATTGGTGGCGGCGGTCTGGTACAGGATGGCGGCCTCCAAGAGCGACCGGCCGCTTTCAAGCATCTCCACCAGGTCATTCTTGCGGGAGGAACGACCGGCTTGTTCCAAACCCTTCAACCACGCCGTGAACTCTTCCGTGCTGTGGCCTTTGGCCGGAAAAGCGGCGGCCGTGGCCAACATGTCCTTGAAGTCGGGGATCGCTGGAAAGCGTTTCTTGCCCATCACGTTGGCCAGGTCCACCAGGCGTGCTCGTTGGTCGGCATTGAGGAATCCACCGCTCCAGAAGGGGATGAACACCGATTCCATGAAGGCCGTGCCTTCCTTTTTGTCCGCATCGGTGAGGAACTTGTGCACCTCCGCTTGGAAGGCGGCCTGGTCCTTGGGGAACACAGGGGCCTGTGCACGCACCACCAAGGCTGGTGCCATGCAGCAAACCACCAGGCAGGGCAAAACGATCGCTTGCTTCATGCCGGCTCTGAGGTCTGCGGTTTCTCCACGCGTAGAAAGGCCCATTCTCCTTCTTCCAGCTGTTGTACAACGTGCAATCCTTCCTTGGCTGCCGCCTGGAGCAGGTGCGGCAGGTGCTCCACCACGAAGCCGCTGAGCAGCAGGTGGCCTCCTGGTTTCAAAGCCACCGCCATGGCCGGCATGGCGGTGATGAGCGTGTTCCTTTCAATGTTCGCCAAGATAGTGCCATAACCCGCTCCGGCTTGCAGATCGGTCCCTCCGTTTTCCACGGTGACGTGCGTGCAATGATTCACCTGCGCATTGTAGCGGGCATTTTCCACGGCCACCGGGTCATGGTCTATGGCCACTACTTCCACGGCGCCCAATCGCTCGGCCAAGATGGCCAGCACCCCGGTGCCGCAGCCGAGGTCGCACACCCGTTGGCCCAGCAGGGGGAATCGCAGCATGGACACTACCATCATCCGGGTGGTGGCATGGTGGCCCGTGCCGAAGGCCATCCGCGGAGTGATGACGACATCGTGCTCAAAGCCATCCACTGCTGCATGGAACTCGGCCCGCACCCGCACACGGCCATCCACTTCCACCGGCTGGAACCCGCTTTCCCACTGGGCATTCCAATTCACCTCGGGCAGTTCCGACACGGAACGGCTGATGGACACATGCGGGTCGCGCACCACTTGCAACCGGTCCAGGTCCGCACGGTGGAATTCCGCCGTGGGGATGTAGGCCTTCAACCCGCCGGTGGTCTCTTCAAATCCTTCATAGCCCAGTTCCATGAGCTCCACCAGCAGCAGGTCGCGCCACGGTTCCACGGGCTCCAGGAGAAAATTGACGACGGTGTAGGCCATAGGTACCAAGCTATCCGTGATGGGCGATGCGCACCAGTTCGGTAAAGGAAGCAAGTGAGAGGGCGGCACCACCGATCAGGCCGCCATTGATGTCCGCCCCGGCGAAGAGGCCGGCCGCGTTGTCCGGTTTGCATGATCCGCCATAGAGCACGGGGATCCGTCCGGCGCCGGCACCGGCCATGCGATGCAGCTCACCGCGGATGAAGGCATGCATGTCCTGGGCCTGGTCCGGGCTGGCGGTAAGGCCCGTGCCAATGGCCCAAACCGGCTCGTAGGCCACCACCATGCGGGCCAGTTCCTGTGGCGGAAGGGAACCGAGCGCTGCGGTGAGCTGTGTGGCCACCACTTCTTGGTGGCGCCCTTCGCGGCGTTCCTCCAGGCGTTCTCCGCAGCAATAGATGGGCATCAGCCCATGCTTGAGCAGCAGGGCCACTTTGACGGCCACGGCCGGGTCATTTTCACCGAAGTACTGGCGCCGTTCACTATGGCCCACGATGCAGGCATCAACACCCAACGACTTCAACATGGGCACGCTCACCTCCCCGGTGAACGCCCCGTTCTCCGCCTCGTGGCAATTCTGTGCAGCGATCAACACCTGCGGCCCACCCTCCGCGGCCCGTGCCCCGGCAACCCGTTGGACGGCATCGGCAAGGAATGGAAAAGGTGGCGCCACGACCACGGTTACATTCACGGGGTTGGCTTTGCACCACGCCACCAGCCCATCGATCAATGCCCCGGCCTCCCGGGCATCGGTGTGCATCTTCCAATTCCCCGCGATGATCATTTTGCCTTTCATGCCCTAAAGGATTGATGTCCGCAAATATCGCCGCCATGGCCAACCCCGCACCGCACCGGGGCCCAGGTTTATCCACGTGGAAGGTGGATTGGCTTCGGGAACGTCTACTTCAAGGCTTTGGCGGCCTTGGCGAAGGAGGGCACGGAGTTGCACCCCCACTTCCCGCGCACGGTACCCTGCTGCAACAAGACCACACCGGGATTGCTGCGCACCACGGTCTTGAGCGTCACCTCATCGCAGGTGAGGTAATCGAACATGTTCTGGTTGGCGTGCCTGAATGCCTCAGACTCATCGTAGGAACTGCTGGTGAGCCCGTACACCCGCCATCCGGCCTTCTGCGCGGCAACGGCCAAGGCATTGATGGCGGGTTGGCAACGGGTACGGGTATCGCCGATCGTTTTGGCCACCACCAGCAGCACCGGTTCCGGTGCGGTGAGCACGGTATCGGTGTAGTCTTCCCCGTCCGCATCGTAAAGGATGAAATCCTGCACTTGCGAAGCGATGCCCGGCTCCACCTCCACCACACGGGTGCTGTTGGGCACATTCTCGAAGTTGGGGTCATCCCAGGGATAGGGCCCTGAAGTGAGGTACTCCTTGGCCTCGCCGGTGGTCTTGTTGCGGTAGCTCACATAGGTCAGGTTCACCGGTGGCTTGGCCTCCAGTTTCTGTTGCGTGATGTTCTTGCCCACAGCGTAGGGGCGATAATCACGAAGGGGCATATAGGCCAACGTGCACCCCATGAAGAGCACGGTGGCAGCCGCCACCCACCCTGCCGTGGCCCACTCCCCCCGGGGTTCTTCAACGAAGCGCTTGACCAGCAGGTAACCCGCGAGCACCAGTACGGTGAAAAGCAGGGGGAACCACCAGGTGAACACCCAGCAGTAGAAGGCCAACAGCGCCAAGGCCATGGGCAGGAGGACCAGGTCATCGCCCCAGGTGTTGAACTTGATCCGCTTGCGGAAGAAGAACAGCGGCAGCACGAACACCAGCAGCACCATGTCCTTGGTGAAGCTTTCCCAGGGGGTGAGCGAGCGGCCCAGGGAACCCTTCATGGCATCGCCAAAACAGCCGCAATCGGTCACACAGGTCACATCGCGCTGCTCGGCCACACCGCCGACCAGCACTTCGTACTTGCCAAAGGGGTCACAGGTGGCGGTATAGGCGGTGAGCCAACCGAAGAAGAGCGTAAGCGCCAGCAAGGACCAAGTGGCCAGTTTCATCCTCCCGCCCACCAGCACGGCAAAGCCCAGCACCACCTCGGCCAAGCACGCCAGCATGGCCAAGGGCAAGGCATAGGGCTCCAGCCAAGGCAGCCCCAAGGCGCTTTCCGCGAAGTACTCCTCGAGTTTGTAGCTGAAGCCCAGCGGGTCATTGGCCTTGATAAGGCCACTGATGATGAAGGTGGCTCCGACGAGGACCCGGCAGATCAACAGGAATATTCGCATGGTTCCGGCTCCGCTATTGTAGGTGGTACAAGGAGGATGATGCCCTGCAGCGGATCGGGCGAAAATAGCGCTTGCGGCAGGTGCATGGACCACCAGGCTGACAAAGGTTGCTAACGGCCGAACACCATGGCCGGCACTGCCGAACCGACCCTGGCCCGCATGGATGGATCACGCACCGCCCACACGCAGGCGTTGAAATCATGACCGGAAGCCTGCTCCGTGTGCGGCACCGGATGCCGTATGCTTGCGGCCCGAGCTCCTTTGACACGAGCACCACCATGTCTGCCATGCCTTATCAATCGAGAAAATTGCCGTTGCTGCTGTGCGTCCTGTGCTCCTTGTCCGCGGCAGCTCAACAGGCCCGTGTGGTCACACGGGTGGTAAAAGGTGTGGCCCCTGCTTGGAAAACCTGGACAGCAGATGGCGCAAGCATGCAATACCCCTCGGACTGGGGATTCGTTCAACCGGCCGAAGGGGACACACTGGCGGTCTTCAACGGGGCGGCGGATTCTACCATGCCCGGTACCGGGGCCTTGTTGGTGGTGGCCCTGCGCAGGGATGGCCCTGCGGGGTCCATCACGGAGCGCCCGCCTGCCGGTGCAGTCCGGCTGGAGGTGGCCGGAACCATTGGCGAAGCTGGATCGGGTGGGCAGTGGACGGAATATGCATTCGGGGCGGACAGCGCCCGCATGAGGGCCTTGGAACTGGTGAACACGTCGGACGGCCGTATCTACACCATCACCTACATGGCGTCCGCGGGCCGTTACGATGAATTCAGCCCTCTGGCCCAGGCCATGATGCAGTCCTTCTCAGCGGCCCGGTAGGGCTTCATCCGCCTCATCGAGGTGGATGAGCGCAAAAACGGCATAGTTCAGGATATCGAGGAAGTTGGCGTCGATGCCTTCACTGACCGTTGTGCGCCCCTGGTTGTCCTCGATCTGCTTGATGCGGAGCAATTTCACCAGGATCAGGTCCACTAAGGAACTGACGCGCATGCTGCGCCAGGCTTCGCCGTAATCATGGTTCTTGCGCACCATCAGCTCCTGCGCGGCCGCGATGGCCTGTTGCACCCGGTCGATCGCTTCCTCGGCCTTCATGTCCGGCGTATCCGCCACGCCGCGCTCCAATTGCACCAAGGCCATGGCCGCATAGTTCACAATGCCGATCAGCTCCGGCCGGATCCCTTCATCCACCTTGCTCTCGCCCACCTGTTGCAAGGTGCGGATGCGCTGGGCCTTGATCAACACCTGGTCCGTGAGGGAGCTGACACGCAACACACGCCAAGCCGTACCGTAGTCGCGCGCCTTTTTCGCGAAGAGGTCCATGCACTGGGCGGCAACGCGCTGGTATTGCTGAAGGGTTCTTTCCATGCTGGGCCAAGCCGCCCCACCTTTGGGGCATGCTGGACGGCGGCGAAGATATCGTGTGGTGCGTGCGCGGCAGGCCGGTGGTGCTGGCTGCACCGCTGGTGATGGGCATCCTGAACGTGACCCCGGATTCCTTTGTGGGGTCCAGCCGGTTGGGCCAAGTGGGCGGCGTGCTGGAAACGGCTGGGAGGATGCTGGAGGAGGGTGCGCGGATCCTGGACGTGGGCGGTGCAAGCAGCCGCCCCGGATCGGTGGAAGTGCCGGCCGATGAAGAGCGGCGGCGGGTGCTGCCGGCGATCGAGGCTTTGCATCACCGCTATCCCGAGGCCTTGATCAGTGTGGACACCTGGCGGGCGGCCGTGGCGGCCGAAGCCGTGCAAGCCGGGGCCGGCCTGGTGAACGACATCAGTGCCGGCCGGATGGACGCGGACATGCTTCCGTGTGTTGCCGCATTGAAGGTGCCCTACATCCTCATGCACATGCAGGGCACCCCGCGGACCATGCAGCATGCCCCGGTATACCAGAATGTGGTGGCTGAAGTGGTGCACTACCTGAGCGGCCGGGTGCTGGCGGCCCGGAATGCGGGCATTGCCGATGTGGTGGTGGACCCGGGGTTCGGTTTTGGCAAGACCACCGGGCATAACTACGCGTTGTTGCGCGGGCTGCCCGCCTTGAAACAACTGGGCGTACCCGTTCTGGCGGGCCTATCCCGAAAGCGCATGATCAACGAAGTGCTCGGGACCACGCCCGAAGAAGCACTCAATGGCACCACCGTGCTGAACACCATGGCCCTGCTGAACGGGGCAGGCATCCTGCGGGTGCATGATGTGCGGCAGGCCGTGCAGGCCCTGGAACTGCTACGGGCGTACAGGTCCCTGCAGGGCTAACGGAAGGCCTCCTGGTTGCGGCGGTCACGCTGCTTGTAGTAGCCGCGGAAAGTCTTCTCGTACTCGTCCATGGCCTTGGAGAACAGCGGCCGCATCTGCTCGGTATAGGGCGTATCCCAGCTCATGTTGCGTACGCTGGTCTTGTAGTTGGCCTCGCCAATGGCTTCTTGAAAAGGGCTCAGGTCCACATCAGCGATCCATGCGAACAAGGTCATCTGCAGGTCCATTTCATAGAATGGAACATCCGGGTACGGCGGCACCTCCCGTGTATCGATGACCACATGCTTGGAGACCATGTTGTTCCGGCTGAACCATACTTCATACTTCCAACCGCGTTCCAATTCAAACTTGTAGCGGCCATCACTGCGCGTGGTGAGCTCCAGCTCCTCCTTGCCCGCTTTCAGCACGCGCACCAAGGCCCCCCTGAGCGGATCGCCGGAGAACAGCTCGGTCACCTGGCCGGAAAGGAACACGGTGAACCGTTGCGAGGGAGCTTGTGCGCGGCAGGCCCCGATGCCTACCAGGCCGATCAACAAGGCTGAAAGTGAACGGAATGACATGGGGGCAAAAATATCCCAAGGAGCGTTGTGGAAGGAGCTGCCCGGGCCCACCACCCCGCACCGGCAGCCATCCTTTCCTTGGGCTCTCCCTTGCTGATGGGTCGGAAGCATGGCTGGGTCCACCGGGCCGGCTACGCCGTACCAAGGCTGGGCAACGGCGATCGGTCCCGCAGCACCGCCGATCCCTCATCCGCCGGGATCATGGTCACCGGCTGTGCAGCGCGCCCTTTGCGCTGCACGGAACGTACCACCAGGTGGCGCTTGCCCCCTTTCACCCGCATGAGCTCGGGCGGGCCGAAGCGGTAGTGTTCGTCCGCATCGGGCATCCGGTCCAGCAGTTCCTGGGTCATCATCAGGTCCACATGCTGGTTCTTGGCCACGGACTGCACCCGGCTGGTGGTGTTCATCACATCCCCGCTGAAGTCGATGGCCCGTTTGATGTGGCCGATCTGGGCCGTGATCACCCGCCCGCCATGCAGGCCTCCGCGGAATTGGGGCATGGCGCCGAACTCACGCAGCATCAACGGGCGATGGGCTTCCAGCCGCTCTTGTATGTCGAAGAACAGATCGAGGCAGTTGTTGTGCCGGGTGCCGGTCTGTATGGTCCAGGTGAAGATCACTTCGTCCCCCACATATTTATGGATCTCCGCATCGTGCCGCAGCACCGCCTCGGTCATCAGTGAGTGCGTGGTGTTCAGGAAGCGGAAGTACAGCATGTCGCCCAATCGCTCGTTCAAGGCCGAACTGCCCACCAGGTCGATGCTGAGCATGACGCGCTCCCCAACCCTGGGTTTGTCATACCACCCCAGCAGGAACCCCAGGAAGAACCGGCGGCCCATGAATTCCTCCACCTGCACCACCAGGATGGAGGCGGAAGTGACCACCACCACCTGCAGGGCAAAGCGGTAAATGCCCATGGCCGCCACCACATCCTCCAACGGCCAGTGCAGCCGGTCCGCCACGGGCATTTCATGGCCTCGGCTGGCCAACCAGGCCAGGGTCACCAAGGTCACCGTAAAGACATTGACCGCAAGCGCCTTACCAATGAACTGCAAGGGAATGGCCAACGCCCTGAACCGCCTGCCGAAGAGGAATTCCTCAAGGATCCCGGTCCAAACACCCAGCAAGGCCCATGCGCTGAACAGCTTCCATCCGGCATAATTGCCGAAAAGCATCAACACCGACCCCACCACGGCCGTCACCAAGGCATACTTCAGCAGCTTGCGCAGCTTGTAGCGGGTAATGGCCGGAAGGTTTCTCAAAACAGGAACAACGCGGCGCGAAGATAGCTCGGTTGCATCGGCCATCTTTGCGCCATGTCCTTGCTGAAGAGCCTGTTGAGCTACGCCTGGCCCATGACCGAATGGAAAGGCCACGGCAAATACGGACCCTTGGCCTTGGTCTGGGAACAAGGGCACTTGGTGGTGAACAGCGCAACGGCCAACCAGAGCTTCGGCAACCTCCACGCCATTTGGCAACAATGCCTCGAGGACCAACGGGTAGCGATGAGGCCTTTGCGGAACATCCTGCTGCTGGGCTTCGGTGCCGGAAGTTCCGCCCGGATCTTGCGGAAAGAATTGGGCATCATGGCGCCCATTACCGGTGTGGACGGCGACGCGGAGATCCTGCGGATCGCACGTGAACACTACCGCGTACACCAATTGGAGGGCGTGCAGCTCGTGCTTTCCGATGCGCTGGAATTCGCCCGGGACCACCACTTGGCATATGATCTGGTACTGGTGGACCTCTGCCATGAACTGGACCTTGCGCCCCATGTGGATGAAGAACCCTTCATCAAGGACTTGCACCGCTGTACCGCACCCGGTGGGCTGCTCTGCTTCAACACCATCGTACATGACCCCATGAGCCGTGAAAGGAGCCAACGCACAAGCCACCTGCTGCGTCTCAGCTTTGGGCAGGTGGAAGAACACCTCTATCAAGGGATCAACCGGGTGATCTCGGCCGCCCGTCCAGGTAATTGAAGCCTTTGGCGGTTCGCCCCGGATCCCGAAATTTGAAGCTCAGGCCCGCTCAACGCATCCGTGTCCATTTTGAACGCCCGGATCACCGCCTCCACCCTGCTCTCCGTGCTTTTGGCATGGGGTGCCCGGGCACAACCGGTCTGCTTCGTCCAACTGGGGGCTGATACCACCATCTGCCAAGGCGGGACCGCCACGCTCCACGGTCCACCCGGTTATGCCAACTACCTGTGGAGCAACGGTACCACCTCCCAGAATACCAGTGCCACCACGGCGGGCAACTACTGGTGCCAAGTTTCCTACGCCACAGGCAACCTGGTGTACAATGGCGACTTCTTGATGGGCAATTCCGGATTTACCTCCCAATTCATCTACTCCACCTCATCGGTCCAGAATGAAGGCTACTATGCCGTTGGGACGGATGCACATGACTACCACAGCCAGTTCCAAGGGACCGGGACCGGCAATTTCCTGATCGCCAATGCGGGGTATGGCAGTTGGAGCAACAACCAGTTCGACGTTTGGTGCCAGACCATTCCCTGCTGCCCGGGCCAGACGTACACACTGAGCTTCCTGGGCCGCACCCTCAGCAACGCGCTGCCGGCACGGGTGGTCTGGCTCATGAGCGGGCAACTGGTCAACTGGCCCGATTTCACGTTCCCTGCCTATTCCGCAGGATGGCAAACCTTCACCACCACCTGGACCGCCGGCCCCGGCCAAACCAGCGTGAACGCCTGCATCAGCGTCACCTCCGGAGACGGGGTTGGCGACGATTTCGGCATCGACAACATCTCCATCGCCAGCACCGTGGTCCTGCGGGACACCGTTGCGGTGAATGTTACCCCCCTGCCCGTGGTGGACCTTGGCCCAAGCCAATCGCTCTGTGCCGGTGATGTGCTTACCCTGGATGCCACCGTTGGCGGGGGCACCTATGCCTGGCAGGATGGCAGCATCAACCCCACCTTCCACGTAACCGGACCGGGCCACTATAGCGTGGTGGTAACCGCCCAAGGCTGTTCCAATTCCGATGTGGTGAACATCACCTACAACCCATTGCCCACCGTGGACCTGGGCCCGGACACGCTGCTCTGCGCCGGAAGTCCATTGGTGCTCAACGCCTACAGCCCCGGATATACCTACTTGTGGCAGAATGGCTCCTCCGCTTCCACCTACACGGTAACCCAGCCTGGCACCTATTGGGTGGAGGTGATGCGCAACAACTGCACCGCGCGCGACACGGTCCAAGTGGGCTACAAGCCCATGCCCACCGTGTTCTTGGGCAACGACACCACCCTTTGCGCCGGTGATACCTTGGCCTTGGACGCCACCGTGGCCAACGCCACTTGCCTCTGGGAGAACGGGAGTACATCTCCGTTGCGGACGCTATCGGCCGCAGGCACCTATCAAGTGGCCGTGGACCTGAACGGATGCGTGGCGCAGGATGCCATTCAGGTCTCCGTGGCACCGCTCCCCACCGCGAACCTGGGGCCGGACCAAACGGTTTGCCCGGGCACGTCGGTCACCTTGGATGCCACCTTGGCCGGGGCCACCTACTTGTGGAATGACGGCTCCACAGCGGCCACCCTCACCACGGTGCAACCTGGCAATTACATCGTGGAGGTTTCCATGGCCGGATGCTCCAACACGGACACGTTGGCGGTAGCCCACTTTACGCTGCAAACCGTGGATCTGGGGCCGGACGTAACGATCTGTGCCGGCACGTCCACCGTGCTGGGTGACCAGGTGCCAGGGGCTACCCTGCTGTGGAGTACAGGGGCGACCACGGATTCCATCACGGCAACTACGGGCGGCCCCTACTGGATGCAAACAACCCGCAATGGCTGCATCGTAAGCGACACGGTACAATTGACGGTGGTACCTCTACCGATCTTTTCCTTGGGGCCCGACCTGATGGTCTGCCCCGGTGCCCTCACCACCTTGGACGCCACCACGGGAAACGCCACCTACCTCTGGAACAATGGCACCAACGGCCCAACGATCATTGCGGGGGTGGGCACCTGGTCCGTGGAAGTTTCCGGGAATGGTTGTAGCACCAGGGATACGGTGACCATCAGTGCCTACACGCCACCCGTGGTGGACCTTGGCCCGGATACCGTGCTGTGCCCGGGCGCTTCGATCACCTTGAACGCCGGAGTTCCGGGAACCTACCTCTGGAACACGGGGGCCACCACGCCGTCCATCAGCATTGGCAGCACCATGACCGCCTCCTTGACCGTGACCGATGGCCATGGCTGCCAAGGCACGGACCAGATCGGCATAGCCTTCGCCCAACCGGGCACCACCGGCTTGGGGCCGGACAGCACCTTTTGCATGGGCAACCCGGTGATGTTGGACGCCACCACACCGGGCGCAACGGCCTATTTGTGGAACAACGGTTCCACGAATGCCCTGCTCCAGGCCAATGCCGGAGGAACCTATTGGGTGCACGTCACCGTTGGGCCATGCAGTGTCGGTGATACCATTCTGCTCACAGCCGCACCCCTTCCCACGGTGGACCTGGGCACCGATCTACTGCTCTGCCCAGGTGGTTCTTTGTTCTTGCAACCACCATCGGCAGGCCTGCTCCTGCACTGGCAGGACGGTTCCACAGGCAGCTCCTTGCTGGTGAGTGCCCCGGGCAGCTATAGCGTGGAGGCCACCAACGCACTTGGTTGTACGGCCTCGGACACCGTCGTGGTCAGCGGAATTCCAGCTCCGGTGGTGCAATTGGGGCCGGACACCGCCTTGTGCCCCATGCAATCGCTTGCCGTGGATGCCACGGTGCCGGGCGGCCTGTACCTGTGGAATGACGGGAACACCTCCGCCCAGCGGCTCTTGGCACCTGGCACCTGGTCCGTACAAGTAACCGCCAACTCCTGCACCGCCTCGGACACCATCACCATTCTGGCCCTTCCAGCCCCGGTGCTGGGCCTGCCCACGGACACCACGCTTTGCGCCGGGCAAGCATGGACGATCGATGTAGGCCAGCCCAACAGCAGCTACCTCTGGAGCACAGGCAGCACGGACCCCTCAATCGCCGTGAGCACACCCGGTACGTACAGCGTGGACGTGGTGCGGGAAGGATGCCTGGGATCCGCCTCCGTGGCGGTGGAGGTGGTGGACCTTTCCGCATTCAGCCTCGGACCCGACACCATGCTGTGCCCCGGCACCAGCCTCACACTTGTGATACCCGTGGCCGGTGCTTCGGTTGTTTGGCAGGACGGGTCCACCAACCCGAACTATTCCATTACCGCACCAGGGACCTATCAAGCCGCCATCTCCTTGGCCGGCTGCACCGCACAAAGCAGCATCGCCGTAGCCTACAGTTCCATCCCTGCCGTGGACCTTGGCCCGGACCGGCATGCTTGCACCGGGGATACCGTGTGGTTGACTGCGGAAGTTGGCCTGGCTGCCGCCACCTGGTCCGGAGGAACTTCCGGCAATTCACTCCCGGTCACCACCACGGGAATCTATTTCCTGCAGCTCGAACAGGACGGATGCACGGAGTCGGACCTGGTATCCATCCTCTTCGACCCGGTCATGGACGTGCTGGACTTGGGGCCGGACGGCGAGCTCTGCTTTGACCAGTCCATTGTGTTGGACGCGACCACCGCCGGCGCCCAATACCAATGGAACAATGGAACCCTGCTGCCCACCTTGGTCGTGGACCGGCCCGGCACCTATGCCGTCACCATCACCGGGCCCTGCATCCTGGCCACGGACACGGTCCGCATCGTTGAAGGGTCATGCGCCCCGTTGGTCCACATTCCCAACGCATTCACGCCCAACGGCGATGCCATCAACGACCTGTTCATGGCCCTTGCTTCCGAACCTGTGGACCACTGGAAGTTGATGGTTTTCGACCGCTGGGGGCTTCAAGTGTTCGGCAGCAGCGATCCGCAAGAAGGCTGGGACGGCATGTACTTGGGCCGCGAAGTCCCGATTGGCGTCTACGTGTGGGACCTCCATTACCGCAAAGCGGCCAGCAACGGCGTGGTGCAAGTACGCGAACGGGGCAGCGTGACGCTAGTTCGATGAAGGCAGTAGGAAGCCATCCTCCTTCCAGAGGTACTTGCCATCGGACAAACGCACATAGGCAAAGCGGTTCCCCCGGGTGACCTTTACCAAGCCTTGGTCCACGGGGCTGACCCCATCATAGAGCAGGGGGACCAGCACCTTTCCGGAAGGATCCACCAAGCCGGTACCCGAATCATCACGGGCGATGAGCTTGCCGTTGGACACATCCCCCAATGCGGAATAGCGGGTGGGGATGGTCTCATTGCCCAAGCTGTCGATCAACCCGAACAGGCCGCCCGATTCCACGCGACCGTAGCCCTCGTGCAATTCCCAAGCTTGGTCGTACTTGGCTTCCACCACATTGGTGAACGAGCGCTTGATGTACCCCCATGAATTCTTGCGCTTCACCGGGATGAGCCCACCCTCCAACAGCCCGATGTTGGCGTACTGCGGCTGGACCACGCGGTTGCCCGCGGTATCCACCATGCCCCATTTCCCGCCGGACAACACCCGGGCCAGTCCGTTATGGAAATCGCCCATTCCTATGGTCAGCGCATTGGCCTCATACCGTTGCGGGATCACCCACAGGCCCTTGGTGTCCACATAGCCGCACTTGCCTTGGTCGATCACCAGGGAAAGGCCGTCTTTGAAAGGACCCACGTGGTCATGCTCCGCTGCCAGGACCACCTCCCCGAAGCGGTTGATGATGCCCATGTGGCCCCCTTTGCGCATGCGCGAAAGCGGTTTGGAGAGGAAGCCTTCCACCCAATCATACGCACACGGCACCACCAGCTCACCTTTGGTGTCGATCACGCCGCGTTGGTCGTTGATCACCACCACGGCCATGCCGTGATGGAATCGCATGGCTCCATCAAATGAGAAGGGGATCACTTCGTTGCCCCTGGCATCAATGTAGCCGTACCGGCCTCCCTTGGCCGCAGGTGCCAGGCCGTGCTCAAACTCACCCACTTCCTCGTAGGCCAAAGGCACCACCAACTTGCCATCGCGGTCCACGGCGCCTTGTTTCCCATCCAGCTCCACCGTGGCCAGTCCTTCGTGGTAATCGAGCACGTCATCATAGTCGAGCGGGATCACGGGTTTGCCCAGCTTGTTCACCGAACCGCTGCGGCCGTTCCGGGCCACTTGCGCCTGTCCGTGGAGGAAGGGTTCGGCCAGATCGAGATCGGCCTTGATTCGCTCCACGGCATCGCCATCGATGTAGCCCCAATGCCCGCCTTGGCGGAACGGGTAGAGCACCAAACTGGCCACTTTGTAGTCGTACATCAGTTCGCTGATGTACGGGTAGTCCGGATAGTCTTTCAGGAAACGGGTGATGTTCTGCACGCTGAGCACCGTGGTGTAGGACTCATACATGCGGCGCCAGGCCTCGGGCACGTTGGGGTTGTCCGGATAGCGGCGGATGAAGGCCGCAAACTCCATAGCGGTCTTGTGCGGGGTGTTCAGTTCCATCAGCATGTCCTGGGCGTCACGCACATGGGTGTTTTCCGGATGGTCGCGGATAAAGGCCTCATATTCAGCCAGGGTGCCCGTGGGCACGGCTTCCCGGAAGATGGCTTCCTGAAGGCGGGACCGGGCACCCAGCGCTTGTTCCGCATCGGGGAATTGCTGGAGAAACGCTTGATAGGCCGTGGACGTATTCGCCTCGCGAGCCGCGGCAAATGCAAGTTCGTTGCGGCGTTCAACGGCCAATTGCACCTGGCTGCTTCCGGCAAAGTCCTGGACAAACCGCTGGTAGTCTTCCGCGCGTCCCAAGGTGTTCACCTGTTGCCAGGCCAGGCCGGCCACATGCTCCCATTGTGCATGGATGGCCGCGGAATCCACGCCCAGCATGGCCGTCCGCGCCAGATCCCGGTCATCCATCAGCGGATAGGCGGCCATGGCGCGCCGGATGGCGGCATGGCTTGAATCCAGTTGGTAAAACGGGTTGTCCGCCCGGCCCGTGATCACGCTCAGGCCATACCATGCCGCTGCCGGATGCCGCTTGACCGAACGCTGGAACAGGGCCTTGGCCTTGAAGTAATCGTACCGCTCCAAGGCGGCGAAAGCCTTCTCCAAGCGGCCGGCCGAGGCACCGGAGGCCCACCCCACCACCAACAGCAACACGCCCCACCTCCTGATCGCTCCTTGCATGGCCCAAAAATATCCGGCGTTGCCCTTGTGCAGGCACGCTACCTGGTACGGGAAAAGATGCCGCCCGGCCAACCCAACTATTGGAAGCTGGCGTAGGCCCCCTTGAACTCGGGATCATCCATGAAGGCGTCCTTCCCGGTCTCCATGGCCGTGCGTGCGCCGCTTCGATCGCCTTTGCCATCGAGGTATTCGGCGTAATGGATCAAGGCGCTCTTCATCAATTTCTTCTGGTCCTCCGGAAGTGTGGCGACCCCGCCGGCGGCATCCATGGCCTTTTTGTATTCGGCCAGGCTCAGGTCACCATCCTTCACCAGGTTGCTCTTGTACTGGGCCAAGGCGAGCATCAGCCATGGGCCCGGGTTCTCCGGATAGTAGCGGGTCATGTACTCGAAGTTCCGCTTGGCCTTGCTCATCTCCTTCGGGCCGGCCTCATAGCTGATCAAGCCGCTTTCCTGGGCCACAGAATTGAGCTCACCCCAGTAGTCGTCATAATCGTGGAAGAACTCCAGGTCCTTGTCCTTTTTGCGGTACTTGCCGGCCCACTTGAGCGCCTCCCGGTCGGCGTTCTTGTAGTCCTCCATTTCCTGGAACTTGGGGATCTTGCTCATTTCGAAGAGGCACATGCTCATGTACAGGTACGGCAAGGCGTCTTTCTTCGTGTTGTCCGCCATGGTATAGCGTTCCGCCTTCACGATGCAATCCTCGTACTTCTCGTCCACGTACTTCACCAACAGGTCCTCATACGGTTTGGATTGCGCAAGCACGGTGGTGGCCGTCAGCGGCAGGAAGGCCAGGAGGGCGGAAGCGGCCACGGTGTAAATCCTCTTCATGGAGACAAGTTTTTTGTCGGGGTCTTCTACGCAAGATCGATGCCGAAGGTAAGCAGCACGCCCCAAGTAGCGTGGAACACCGCGCCCCACGGTACTTTCGCAGCCCATGCGCATCGACATCCTCACCGCATTGCCCCGCTTGCTGGACAGCTACTTCAACGAGAGCATCCTGAAGCGTGCCCAACAAAAGGGACTGGCCGAAGTGCACGTGCATGACCTGCGCGACCATAGCACGGACAAGCACCGGCGCGTGGACGACTACCCGTTCGGGGGCGGGGCCGGCATGGTGATGACCATAGAGCCGGTGCACAAGGCGATCATCGCGCTGAAACACCAGCGCCCCTATGACGAGGTGATTTATATGAGCCCGGACGGGCAACTGCTGGACCAGCCCATGGTGAACCGGATGAGCTCCTTGAAGAACATCATCATCCTGTGCGGCCATTACAAAGGGGTGGATGAGCGGGTGCGCGAGCACCTGATCGACCGCGAGGTGAGCATCGGCAACTATGTGCTCAGCGGGGGGGAGCTGCCGGCCGCCGTGCTCAGCGATGCCCTGATCCGCCTGCTGCCCGGGGTGTTGGGCGATGAAACAAGCGCCCTTTCGGACAGTTTTCAGGACGGCCTGGTGGCGCCGCCCATGTACACCCGGCCGGAAACTTACGGCCCTTGGAAGGTGCCCGATGTGCTGCTGGGCGGTCATGCCGCCCGCATACAGGAATGGCGCCACCAGCAAAGCGTGGAGCGCACCCGGGAGCGCCGTCCGGAGCTGCTGGACAAAAATGATCCAGCCTGAAACGCAATTCCGTAGGGAAGAATGCTTAATATTGCGCCCCCAAACGGCAGGGACAAAGCCGCAAATCGCTGAGCGCCATGGACAAGATCAAGCAATTGGAGAAGGAGTGGACCCCGGTGAAGGACCAAGGGAACTTCAAGGCAGGGGACACCATCACGGTTCACTATCGCATCAGCGAAGGGAACAAGGAACGGGTCCAGCAATACCAAGGCGTTGTGGTGCAGCGCAAAGGCAGCGGCAG
Source organism: Flavobacteriales bacterium (assembly GCA_018057455.1). Lineage (GTDB taxonomy): Bacteria > Bacteroidota > Bacteroidia > Flavobacteriales_F > PHOS-HE28 > PHOS-HE28. The sequence goes on from JAGPDT010000017.1 coordinate 56,364, forward strand.
CACCGCCACCTTCACGGTGCGCAAAATGAGCGGCTCGGTGGGCGTGGAGCGGATCTTCCCGATCGCCTCCCCTTTCTTGGAGAAAGTGGAGGTGAACAAACGTGGCGACGTGAACCGCGCCCGCATCTTCTACATCCGTGAACGCCGTGGCAAGAGCGCACGCATCAAGGAAAAGCGCCTGGTGGTGAGTTCCGATGAGGCCGCCGGCAAGGCCAAGGCCAAAAAGGCTGTTGCCACCGCCAAGTAACCCTCGCTTTCAAGCGGAACGCAAGGCCCCGCCACCGCGGGGCCTTGGTTTTTTCCTATCCAAGCAGCGGGTCACGGATCCACCACGCATGGGACCGATCGGCGGCTTGGTCATAGGTAGCCTTACCGGTTGGCTCGCCAGCCGCTTGATGAAAGGGGAAGGCCATGGTAATGGTGGTCAATATCATCCTGGGCCATTGTGGCGGCCTGGTCGGCGGTAGGGTCTTCGACACCCTGGGCTGGGCCACCACCAGGGTGGCCCTTCCAAGACCGTACATACGAATGCTATTGTGAGGGTGGAACAGGTTCCGGAGCGAACTATTA
>JAGPDT010000070.1:0-1176 GCA_018057455.1 Flavobacteriales bacterium
GAACTGGCCATGCAGGACGTGTGGGCCAATGAAGAGGAACTGCTCAACAAGAACAGCAGCATTGGCGGGCAGCAGAGCGGAATCACCGCGGCCCAGCTGATGGCCGTGAACGACTATGTGCGTGAGCGGCTGCGCGCCGTGAAGGCCGGATGGCTGGCCCAACAGGAGAAGATCACCGGGCTGAACGAGGAAAAGGGCAAGCTACAGCGCCAGCTCAACGAACTGCAGGCCATGGCACCGCGCCCCACCAGCGAGGTGGTGGTGGAGATCACCAGCCCCACGGCCACCAGCGCCACCTTCAGCCTGAACTACTTTGTGGCACAGGCCACCTGGGCCCCGGCCTATGACTTGCGCGCCACCGCCGTGGGCAAGCCCATGGAGCTGCTGATGAAGGCAGCCGTGACCAACAACACCGGAGAGGATTGGAGCCGGGTGGACCTGAGCCTCAGCAGCGGCAACCCCACCCAGGGCGGGGTGATGCCCACGCTTTGGCCGTGGACCCTGCTCACCTACCGGCCACGGCCGTATGACGCGGGAGCCCGCCCCTCAGCGCCACCCGTGATGAACAAACAGGCGGAGGGAGCGCTAATGGAAACCACCAACATGGCCGATGCCATCCGCGGCCCGGTGGTGGAGATGCACGAACAGGCCACCACCGTGGAGTACGCCATAGCCACACCCTTCAGCGTGCCCAGCGACGGCCTGCCCCACACCATCGCCGTACAAGAGCACAACCTCAGCGCCAGTTACCAGCACTACGCCACGCCGAAGCTCGAAAAAGACGCCTTCCTCTATGCCCGCACCACCGGCTGGGAAGACCTGGGCCTGCTGAGCGGCGAGGCCAACGTGTTCTTCGAGGGCACTTACGTGGGCAAGAGCTTCCTGGACCTGGGCACCCCCAAGGACACGCTGGAGATCAGCCTGGGCCGCGACAAAGGCGTGGTGGTGGAACGCGTGAAGCGCAAGAACGCCAACGACAAAGCCCTGCTGGGAAGCACCCGCACGGCCACCGTGGCCTGGGACCTCACCGTGCGCAACACAAAGGGCACCACCGTGGACCTGGAGCTGCGCGACCAGTACCCCCTGAGCCCCCAAAGTGAGATCGAGGTGAAGCTCGCCAGCGACGGTGGTGCCAGCGTGGACAAGGACAAGGGATTGCTCACCTGGAAGCTGAAG
>JAGPDT010000070.1:1276-16205 GCA_018057455.1 Flavobacteriales bacterium
CTTTGTGCACTATGGCTTCCTGGGGGCCACCCTGTGCGGGCTGGCCTTTGTGGTGCCCTCGTTCATCATGGTGGTATTGATCGGCATGGCGTACAAGGTGTATGGCGGCCTTCCTTGGATGCAGGCCATCTTCTACGGGGTGGGCGCGGCGGTGATCGGCATCATCGCACTCAGCAGCTACAAGCTCACCATCAAATCCGTGGGCAAGCTTACGTGGGGTGAGATCAGGGCCAAATGGATCCTTTGGGCCTTCTACCTGATCGCTGCGGCGGTAACCATCGCCACACGCCGTGAAAGTGTCCTGCTCTTGGTGGTGGCCGGTGTGTTGTACATGTTGATCAAGGCCCCTCCCCGGCATGCGGGCCGGGCGGCCGCCTCGGTCGCGTTGGCCGGCATCGGCTTCTGGCCGTTTGAATGGAGCACCTTGGGCCATATCGCCTTGTTCTTCTCCGAAGCAGGCACCTTCGTCTTCGGCAGTGGCCTGGCCATCGTGCCGTTCCTGCACGGGGGCGTGGTCACCCAGTACCAGTGGCTCACCGAGCAACAATTCCTGGACGCGGTGGCCGTGGCCATGATCACACCCGGCCCCGTGGTGATCACCGTGGGGTTCATCGGCTACCTCGTGGCCGGTTTCCCCGGTGCCGGCGTGGCCGCCTTGGCCACCTTCCTGCCCTGTTACCTGATCACGGTCCTGCTGGCACCCTACTTCAAGGCCATCGCCAAGAACAAGAGCATCAAGGCCTTCGTGGACGGGATCACCGCAGCGGTGATCGGCTCGCTCGTTGGGGCCGTGGTGGTCATCGGCGCAGGTAGCATCACGGACCTGCCCACCACGATGATCGCCGCAGCGAGCATGCTCGCCTTGATCCACGCGAAAAAAGTGCAGGAGCCGTACATCATCCTCATCGCGGCCGTGATCGGTCTCCTGCTCCAGTTGCCCTAGCGGTCGCAACGGGCTTCACACGCCGGTTCCCGCTTGGCCTGTGGCCCGGCTTTCATCGCTGCCCTGCCCATGCCCTTGGCCTCCATGAACTGATTCCCCGTGATCAACCCCGAGCTTCCGTTGTTGACGATGAGGCCCCCAACAGCCGGTTGCGGAAGTGCAAAATGGCCTAAACTCGCACCTCAAGGAATTTCCGGCCCCCATGTTTCCCCCGATCCAAGCCTGCAAGGCCACCGCCCTGTTCATCCTGCTGCCCACTTGGTTGGCCGCACAGACCTTCAACGGCAGCGGCGGATCGATCCCCGATGACGGCAACGCGCTGGAGATACCGCTCGATGTGGCCGGGCTGCCTGCCACCATGGACACCACTGCGTTCGGGTTGGAGCAAGTGTGCTTCACCATAGACCATGATTGGATCGCCGACCTTGACGTGAGCCTGGTGTCACCCGATGGCACCGCGCGCCTGCTCACCTCCGGCCAAGGGGGGGACACGGACCACTACACCAACACCTGCTTGCGCCAAGATGCGCCCTACTCCATCGTGATGGGCCTGCCCCCCTTCTCAGAAACCTTCCGGCCCATGCAGGACATCGGCCAATTCAACAACGGGCAAAGCGGCAATGGCCAATGGAAGCTGCGGGTGCTCGATGTGTATCCCTTCGGGGATGCAGGCTCCGTGCTCAACTGGTCCATCACCTTCGGGAACAACCCGGCCTCTCCATTCCACTTGGCCTCGTCCAATCTGCCCATCGTGCTGATCAACACCAATGGCCAGGCCATTCCCAACGACGTGAAGATCACGGCTTTCATGGGCATCGTGGACAATGGTGCGGGCAACCTGAACCACCCGGGCGACCCATACACCGACTATGGCGGGGACATCGGCATAGAAGTACGGGGCAACACGTCGGACTGGCTGTCGCCCAAGAAATCGTACAGCGTGGAATTGCGCGATGCCTTCGGTGAGGACCTGGACGCCCCCTTGCTGGGCATGCCGGCGGAAAGCGATTGGACCCTGCTGGCCAGCTACTTCGACAAATCATTGCTGAACAACACCCTCACCTTCCACCTGGCCCGGGCCATGGGGCGCTATGCGCCACGCACCCGCGACGTGGAGGTGGTCCTCAACGGGGAATACCTGGGCGTATTCAACTTCGTGGAGCGCATCAAACGCGGGCCCCACCGGGTGGACATCGCCAAGCTGCAGCCCGACGAGACCTTCGGTGACGACCTCACCGGCGGCTACATCCTCAGCGTGGACCGCGACAACGGGCCTGTCAACGGATTTGCCTCCCCTTTCCCTCCGGCTGAAAGCGGCAACGGCCAAACCACCTACTTCGAGCACCGCTACCCCAAGGGGGAAGACCTGGCCCCGGAGCAACGTGCCTACATCCAAGCGTACGTGGACAGCTTTGAGACCGCCTTGCACGGGCCCTCCTTCACGGATTCCGCCACAGGCTACCAAGCCTATGCCGATGTGGGGTCCTTCGTGGACTTGTTCCTGCTGAACGAGCTGAGCCGCAATGTGGACGGCTACCGGCTGAGCGGCTACCTGTACAAGGACAAGCTCAGCAACGGCGGCAAGTTGCATGCCGGTCCGGCGTGGGACTTTGACCTGGGCTGGGGCAACGCCAACTACTGCCAAGGCGCCGATACCGCCGGTTGGCAATACCTCATGGGCGATTTCTGCCCCAATGAAAACGCCCAAGTACCCTTCTGGTGGCCGCGGCTGATGGAAGACAGCAACTTCGTGAACACGGTGCGGTGCCGTTGGGAGGCCCTGCGGGACAACGTGCTCTCCCCGGGGTACGTGGCCGCCTTTTGCGATTCGGTGGCGGCCGTTCTGGACCAGGCCCAGCAGCGCAACTTCGAGGCTTGGCCCATCCTGGGCGAATACGTATGGCCCAACCCGGTGCCGGTGCCCGCCACCTACGCAGGCGAAATCCAGGAGCTCAAGCACTTCATGAACGGCCGCTGGGCATGGCTGGACGCCAACCTGCCGGGCTCTTGCGGAGTGAACACCGCCATTGGCACTGCAACGGCCCCTGTTGGGGCCCCATACCCCAATCCGTTCCTTGACGCGGTCCGGTTCCATACCACCACGGGTGAAGCGGTGATGGTGCGGCTAACGGACGCCGTGGGCCGCACCGTGCATACCGCCGGGCCGTTCATGGGGCAGGGCAGCCACCACGTGTTTGAACTACCGTTGGGCCTGGCACCGGGCACCTACCTGTTCACGGCCACCGGCAAGTCGGGCGCACGGTCCACCTTCAGGTTGCAGCACTGACCGGCCATTGTGGGCACCGGTGATCAAGCGGCCAAGCCCATGCGCCGCAAGTGCAGCAGGTGGCTCATCAGCGCGCTGCGCATGGTGGGGAACTCGCGGTAGTTCACGTTGAACTCCGCGCACACCTGTTTCAGGCGCTTGTTGAGTTCCGGGTAGTGGATGTGGCTGATCTTGGGGAACAAGTGGTGTTCCACTTGGAAGTTCAACCCTCCGAACAACCAGTTCCACACCTTGTTGTGCGTGGCGAAGTTCACCGTGGTGTTCACTTGGTGCACGGCCCATTCGCTCTGCACCGCGCCCGTTCCCCCGGCCGGGTCCACGAATTCAATGTCCTCCACCACGTGGGCCAGTTGGAACACCACGGCGATGAACACGCCGGTCACGAACACCATCACCCCGTATCCCACCAGGGTGGGCACCACCCCGGCGAAGTACATGGGCAGCCCCAGGAACAAGGCCGTGTAGCCCAGTTTGGTGGCCCAGAACAGGAGGTGGTCCTTGGGCTTCATCGGCTTCATGCGGGTGTTGTCCGCGATCTTCCCGGTGAAGTACTTCTTCAGGTCGTTGAAATAGATCCAGAACAGGTAGGTGAGGCCATACAGCAGCAGGCCGTAGATGTGCTGGAAGCGGTGGAACCAGTAGCGCTTCTGGCCGGGGTGCACGCGCACGAACGGCTTGATGTCGATGTCATCGTCCATGCCCTCCACGTTGGTGAAGGTGTGGTGGTTCTCGTTGTGCTTCATTTTCCAGAACTTCACGCTGCCACCGAGGAGATTGAGGCTGTGCCCCATCAGTTCGTTCACCCATTTGCGGCTGCTGTAGCTGCCATGGGCGCCGTCGTGCATCACATTGAAGCCGATGCTGGCCACCACCAGGCCCAGCAAGGCGCACAAGGCCAAGGCCAACCAGGCATTGGCCGGGGTGAGGAACACCAGCAGCACGTACAAGGCCGCCAAGGCGGTGAACAGGATCGCCGATTTCCAGTACAGGCGTCGGTCACCGGTCTTCTTCAGGTTGTTCTCCTTGAAATAGGCGTCGGTGACCGCACGCAGGCGTTGGAAAAATACCGGGGGCGTTTGGGCGAAGATGGCTTGGGCCATGCTGCAGGACAATGGAATTGAGGGTGCAAAGGTACCGGGCCGAAGGGTCGCATCGAACACGGGACCGGACCCGCACGGCGGTCCTCCCCTTCCAAGGCGGCCCAGAAAAAAAACCGGCAAGCTGTTGTACATGTTCGGAAATCCTTTACTTTCGCCCCGCTTTTCACACGAGGAACTTTGGCGAGAACCCTGGTGAAGGCACAAACCAAACACTCACTCAGTCAGTCGAACTCATGAACATTTACGTCGCCAACATTGCTTACTCCGTTAAGGACCAAGACCTCCGCGAGCTTTTCGAAGCCCACGGCGAAGTGACCTCGGCCAAGATCATCATGGACAAGGTCACCAACCGGAGCCGCGGCTTTGGTTTCGTGGAGATGTCCGACGATAGCAGCGGCCGCTCCGCCATCGAGTCGACCAACGGAACGAACTTCCACGGCCGTGACCTGGTGGTGAACGAAGCCCGTCCCCGCACCGAAGGCACCGGCGGTGGTGGCTTCCGTGGCGGCAACGGTGGCGGTGGTGGCTACCGCGATCGCAATGATCGTGGCGGTTACCGCGAACGCAGCGACCGCGGGGACCGCGGCCGCGATTCGCACCGCGACGAATACTGAGCCCATCCCTTTGCACCTGGAAAAGCCCCCCGGATCCCCGGGGGGCTTCTTCGTTGGGCCCAGGCGGGTCCCACTCTGTAAAACTTGATAACGCGACCCAGCCATCAAGCCCGCTTTTTCACAAGCCTCTACTTTTGATGCCCATGCACAGCCGCTTGTCATTCGCCCTCTTGGGGCTGTTCCTGGCCCTTGGCCTGCATGCCCAGCGCGGGCCCGGTGGCTTCGGGCCCATGGGCCAGGCCTATGGCCGTTTGATGGACGCCAACCGCAAGCCCGTGCCCTTTGCCAGCGTGAGCATCCTGCAGGGAGACAGCGTGGTGGGAGGAGCCTTGGTGCAGGAGAACGGTGATTTCAGCATCAATAAATTGCCCTTGGGGCCATTGAAGCTGCGCGCAGTGGCCATGGGTTATGCCACGCTGGACACCACCTTCACCCTTACCAGGGACCAGCCCGTGCGCGACCTGGGCAACCTGCGCATAGCAGCCGATGCCGTGGTGCTCCAAGCGGCCGAGGTCACCAAGGAACGCGCCACCCAGGTGCTCCAGGTGGACCGCCGCGTGTACAACGTGGACAAGGACATCAGCGCTGCCGGGGGCGATGCCACGGACGTGATGAAACGCATCCCCGGCCTGAGCGTGGACGTGGAGGGCAATGTGGAAATGCGGGGCAAGAGCCCGCGGGTATTCGTGGACGGACGGCCCACGACCATGACCTTGGACCAGATCCCCGCAGCGGACATCGAGCGCGTGGAAGTGATCACCAACCCCAGCGTGATCTTCGATGCGGACGCTACCGGAGGCATCGTGAACGTGGTGCTCAAGAAGTCGTTGCGGCCTGGTTTCAGCGGGCAGGTGCAGGCCGGCATCGGCAACAACCAACGGTACAACGCCAACGGCAACTTCCATCTGCGCCAAGGCCGAAGCTCGTTCAACCTGGGCCTGGGGTTCGGGCATGGCGCCTCACCGGGTTGGGGGTACTCCCGCCGCACCGACCTGGCCGACGGGTTGCCCACGGGCTATTTCGACCAGGACAACACCCAAGTGAACAACCATTTACGGCAGAACGTGCGCCTGGGGTGGGACTACAACCTGAGCGTGCGCAACACCATCTCACTGATGCAAAGTGCGAGCAGGGGCAACCGGGGCGGCACGGAAGACCAGGTGTTCACCGGCCGCGATGCGGCCCACAACATCACCGGCAGCGGCACCCAGCGCAACACCTCCGACGGGACCAACACCAACTTCACCACACGCGCTGGCTTCAAGCGCACCACGCTCAAACCGGGCAAGGAATGGAACACCGACCTCACGGTGAACATCGGTGAACGCAACTCGCCGGCCACCACGGAGCAGTACAACCAAGGCGGCGACCTGCTGCAAGGCCACAGCGTGCAGCACCGCGATTCCAAGGTGAACGAGCAAGAATGGACCTGGCAGTTCGACGTGACCGATGCCTATGCCGACAACCGCAAACTGGAATGGGGCTTCAAGGTGGACTACGAGCAGCAGCGGTCCAGCATGGACGTGACATACGGCAATGACACACTGACCGGGCTGGTACGGGACACGGCCTTGAGCAATGCGTACCTGATCAACACCTTGGTGAATGCGGCGTATGTGAACTGGAGCACCCGGCTCAATGCCCGGTGGAGCATGCAGGCGGGGCTTCGGTTGGAACAGAACCGGATGGTGGCCGACCGCACCGACATGGACCAGTCCTTCAGCTACAACTACCCCGATGGACTTGACGACCTGGGCCGGATCCTTTTCCCCGGGGTGTACTTGAGCCGCAGGTGGGAGGCCCCGGAAGGTGAATTGCAGCGTGAGCTGCAGGTGAACGTTTCGCGCAAAGTGAACCGCCCCAACCATTGGCAGATGATGCCCTACCTGATGCCGGTGGATCCCCGCAGCTACCGCATGGGCAATCCCACGCTGCTGCCTGAGATGAACACCATCCTGGAAGTGAACCACCTGCTGCCGCTGGGCGACCTGGGCAACTGGCTCTCCTCGGCGTACGCCCGGTTCACCACCGATGTGATCACCAGCTATACGCTGCCCTTGCCCGAAGATCCCACCATTCTGCTGGCCAGCTATGTGAACGGCGATGGCAACCAAGGCTATGGCTGGGAGAACACCATCAAGCTCACCGTGTGGAAAGGCCTGGAGGCCACGCTCAACGGCAATGTGCAATGGGTACGGATCGGCCTGTCGCAAGGCGGAACCTCGTACACGAACACCGGCATGAACTTCGATGGCAAGGTGAACCTTGCACAGAAACTGCCCAACGGATTCTCCCTGCAGGTGAATGCCGACTATGACAGCCCGCGGGTCATTCCACAAGGGCATTCCCTGGAGCGCTATTCACTGGACCTGTCCGCCCGCAAGGAGTTCGGCAAGAACCTGTCCGTGACCGCGAGCGCCGAAAACCTATTGGACTCACGGGGCTGGGGATCGTACTATGACATGCCCACCTTCCAGCAGGAGAGCTTCCGCACGTGGGGCAACCGCTCTTTCCGGCTCACGGCCTCCTGGCGCTTCGGCAAGCAGGACACCAACCTGTTCCGGCGGAAGACCGGCCCGACCGAACACCGCGTACCCGGCACCGGCGGCGGGGATGAAGGCGGCGGCGAATAGCGTCGACAGGGCCAGCACCCCAAGGCTATCGCGTCTTAACCTAGGTGCGGGCTGGCATGTACTGCGCGCCGCCCTTCGGGGTCGATTGCCTTGCAGGATGCGGTTTCTGCGTTGTGTGATCCACTTCGGGGCCACCATTAGAACCGCCTCGGCTGACCCCAACGGGGTCACCTAGCGTAGCAATTACATGATAATCAGCGTTCGACCCCGAAGAGCGTCGCACTCCATCCCGCACCTTTAAGACGCGATGGCCCTGGCCAGCACCGGTGCCTACAAGGGCATCACCTCGAACTTCGGCGACCCGCGCTGGCCTTGGGCATCGTAGTAGTCCACAAAGTGCAGCTTGAAGAAGTAGCCCTCCCGGTCCTGCACAATGTACACCTTGTTGCTGTACACTTCGTACAGGCCCGAATCGAAGGAATAGTCCTTCCAGTTGTAGCCGATGGCGTCCTGGTCGGTGGTGAAGGGCTGGGCCAGCGTATCGGCCAAGGTGATCTGGGCAAAATCGCCGGTGAGTTCGGCCACGCGCGCCCCGCTGAAGCCATTGACCGTGCCCGTGACCAGATAGGCCATGTACGGTTCGGGCGGCAGGAACTGCTCGGTGTACTGGGTGAAGACCAGATCATAGGCGCCCAGCGGCGGGGCGATCGTTGCCACGCCGTTGCTGAAGCTGAAGTGGGCGTAGGCACGGGCCGGGTCCTTGGGCACTGTGAACTGTTGCGTGGCGGAGCCGTCCAAGTTGGCCACCGTGAACTCGTAGGCGGAAGGCGAGACCGCCGTGACCTGCAGCTTGCGCAGGCCCATGGGCAGCCCCGCCGTGTTATAGCCCATGTCCACGATGTACACGGGATGATCGCTGCGCCAATCACCGAGGGCCAGGCTGTCGGTGCGCCCATTAGGCAGGTCCACCTTCCACGTATTGCCGAAACCGGCGGTATCGGCGGGTTGCCCCAACTCCGTGTCACTCTTGTGGGCGCGCATCAGGCGGGCGTAGTTCAACCGTACTTGCCACCCATCCGGGGCGCATTCAAAGGCCACGTCCCAGTCCATCTTGCTGTTCTGGGCCACCACGCTGTAGGAGCCCAGGTCGAACCACAGTTGCTGATCATAGGCCGGGCCCACTTGCGCCACGCACTCCACCACGCCACCGCGGGGCGCCTTGGGCACGGGTATCTCTTCCTTCAGGCAGCCGGTGAAGACCAGCCCGCATAGCACCACCCCAAGGGAAAAAAGATTTTTCATCGTGTCCCGGTTCCGGGTACCTGTTGGATGTTGAGGGCCAAGCGCAGGAAGAACGTGCGGCCGGTGGCCATGGGAATGCTACCGGCGGCCGGCCCGCTGTGGGCACCGCCGCCACCCAGGGTGGCATTGAGGTCGGTGACATCGGCGATGTTCTTGCAGCCGGCTTGCACGGTGAGGCGCTGGCTGAAGAGCTGCTTGGACACGGAGGCATCGGCCATGACGAACGCGGCGATGGAACCGCGTGCCAGCTCACCTTCGTCGTTGTAGATGTAGCTCTGCTGCGTGCCTTGGTACTTGCCAAAGACGTTGATGCTCCACCCCTCCTTGCGCCAGTGGTGGGAGACGCCGATATTGCCCGAAGGAGCGTACATGTACGGGGCGGCACCGGAGCGTATGCCCAGGGTGTCGTAGCGCCCGGTGAGCGCGCCGCCCATGGCCACCGACCAATGGCCGGTTTCCCGATCAATGCCCAAGCTGCCGCCCAAGGTGCGGTATTCCCCCACGTTGATGTAGCGGTACAAGGTGGCCCCCGTTTGGGCGAGGGTGATGAGGTTATGCACACGGTCATGGAACCCGGCGAGCTCGGCGCGCCACACGCCCTTGTCGGATGCCTTGCGGTAGTTCAGGGAGATCGAGTAGTTGTTGGAGGATTCGGCCACCAGGTCGGGGTTGCCGTGGATATCGTGGTTCACGTCCACGAAGGAAAGGTGCAGTTCCTTGAGGGACGGTGCCCGAAAGCCTTGTGCATAGGCAGCACGCAGGGTGAGCGTGGGGTCCAATTGGAGGCGTGCATCCAAAGAGGGCACCACCGGTGCGTGGTACTGCGTATTGTGGGCGGCGCGGGCACCGGGCCGCAGGATGAGCCTCTCCAGCGGACGCCATTGCACGCTGGCGAACAGCGCATAATCGCCGATGACCTGTTGTTCATTGTCGGCAATGCGTACACCGGCGGCGGTTTCCCGGTTGGCATCGATGCCCGCCTCATAGCCCAAACGGGCACTGTCGTTGGCGTTGGCGTAGGTGGCGCGCAGGTTCGTCAGGGTGAAGCGCGAGTCATCCTCTTCGCCCGGCACGGGGGTGGCCTCCATGGTGGTGAGGTCCCGGATCCACTTCGACCGCAGGCGCTGGTAGCGGTCGTGGGCCAGCAAGGCCTGTATTTGGCGCCCCTTGGGGAGCTTGCCCGTGGCAAAGACGGCATTGTCCAACCGCTGGGTGCGGAACTCGGAATCGAAGGCGGATTCCTGGTAGGGTGCACGCGGCCTTCCCCGGTCGGTGATGCGGTCCTGCATGAGCTCGCCCTTGTAGTTCAGGCTCCACCGGTCGTTCAGGTCATAGCGGTAGTTGAGTCGTGCGAAGTACTGTTCGCGCGGCTTCCAAGGTTGGTAACGGCTTGAATCGGCCGGGTTCCGGCTAAAGTCATAGAGCCCTGCATGGTCCGGGTTCCACCCGCCGAAGAAATTGCGCCCCACGGTGAGCAGCAGGTCGCTCTTGCCGAACCGTTTGCCTGCCGCCACCGAGAGGTTGAGGCGCCCCAGTTGCTCGGCGTAGGCGGTGGCCTTCAGCGAGGAGGCGCGGCCACTGTTCTTGCGGGTGATCAGGTTGATGGTGCCGGCCAGGGCATTGGTGCCGTAGTTCACGCTCAGGGGGCCTTCGAGGACCTCCACGCGGTCGATGCCGGTGAGGTCGATCTGCGCCAGATCCAAGTTGCCATCTTGCCGGCCGATCACCGGCACGCCATCCACTAGCACCTTTACGTTCTCCCCGCCGAGGCCGCGCATGCTCAATGAAGTGCCCAACATATTGTCTTGGCTGAGGCGCATGTTCAGTTCCTGCCCCAGCACATCGCCGAGGCTCTGGGCGGCCATGCGCTGGATCTTTTCGGCGTTCACCACGTGCATGCGCTGTACGGCGCGGTCCGCCCGTGTGGGCTTGTACTGGCCGGTGACCACCAGTTCATCCAGGTTGAAGCGCTCGGAGCGCTGCAGCAGGAAGATGCGTTCCGCCAGGGTGCGGAGGGTGTCCAGCAGAGGCGTGTACCCGATGAAATCGATCCGCAAGGCAACACCGCCCACCACATCACCGGTGACGGCAGGCAGGGTGCATTTCCCTGCGGGATCGGCCACGGCCACCCCTCTGGTCCCGGTGTTCAAGGCATGCCACGCCACATGCGCATAGGCCACGGCTTCCTGGGTGGCCGCGTCGCGCACGGTAACCGTTACCTGTGCACGGCCCGGCAGGGCCAAGGCCAGGAAAAGAAAGGTGGTGGCCACCCCAAGCAGGAACTGCACGGGCTTGCCCGTGCAGTTCCAAGGATTCCGTTGCGTGAAGGCCACGGCTACCGGGCCGGGGGTCGGTCTGGTCGGATGCACCCGGTAATTCCTGGGGTCGATCATGGATCAGCAAGAGTCCGTTATGCGGGTTACCACCGCCTCACCCTTCCGGCCCGCCCACGGACCCATCGGGCAGGCGCGAGCATCGGCGGTATTCGGCAGCATGGTGCAACCGGGGTCAGAACTATTCGATCACCAGTTTGGTGGAGGTGCTGGTGCCGGCGGCATCCACGCGCACCATGTACACCCCTTTGGCCAAGCCGCCCACATCCAGGGTACGGGTGGTGAGGCCTGCCAAGCCGGTCCAAGGCTGCTGTGCCACTTGCTGGCCGGCGGTGTTGAACACGCGCACCAGGGCTTCGTTCACGGGCAGGTCCAACACCAGGCGGGCTTGGCCGTCGGTGACCGGATTGGGCCAGGCGAAGAGGTGGTGCTGTTGTGCGGTGTTTTCACCCACGCCCACGGCGCTCATCATTTCCTTGGTGAAGCTGATGTTGCCGTTGGCACTGCCGCCGAAGCCGGTGAAGACGACCTTCCAGATGTTGCCGGGCACGTCCTTCACGAAATAGGTGCGGTCCGCCGCCATCACATAGGTGCTCTGGGCGAAGTCGTAGGTCTTCCAGTCGGAACCCAGCACATTGATGGCCTCGCTGAAGGTGCCCGTGCTCCATAGGGCCTGTGCACTGGGCACGCCGTCCACTTGCAGGGCTGTCACTTCCTTGTTCAGCAACACGCCCACCACGGGGTACACATACGGGGTAAGTTGCACGTACTTGGTGAAGAGCAGGTCCCAATCGGTGGCCAAGGGCTCGCGGTCCAAGGTGCCGTTGGTCGCAAAAGACCAGTACCCGAAGTTCTTGCCGGTGAAGCCGGTCTTGGACAGGCTTGCTTCCTGGGTGCCGCTGCCGTCGAGGTTGGCGTAGGTGAAGGAGAAGATGCCGCTGGCCAGGGCGTTGATGCGCAGCTTCTTCCAGGTGGTGCCGTCGGCCAGGAGGATGGCGTAGATCTTCGTTCCGGTGATCACGTGGGTGATCATGTTGTAGTCGCCCCAGCCCACATTGAGGCCGTCCGGGTTGCTCAGGTTGTTGCCGTTGCTGAGGGCGCTCACGGACCAGCTGCTGTCGCTGTCCTGCACGAGGGTCCAGTTGGCGGTGTCCACGCTGTTCACGTTGTCCCAATCAGTGATGGCATTGGGCGTTTCATAGGCCACCAGGCCCTTGGCCGCATTCACGCGGATGGCGGAGGTGAAGCCGGCCATTTCGAAGGCCAGGTCCCATTCATCCAAGGCAGCTACGCCCGCAACGTCGTTCTGCAGGCTGTACCAGTGCTGCTCCACACTGCCGCCGCCGGTGGAAACGGTCACCGGGGTTTGGGCTTGAAGTGCCGGGGCCAAGGAGGCCGTGGCGAGAAGAAGTATCGTTTTTTTCATGGCGCCGCAAAGGACCGAAGAAACCCTCGGCCAGCCATACCCCGATCACGGTAAACAGGGCCGTATTGGTCATGGAATTGTCTTTTCAGCCTTGCCCCCATCGGGCGGCCAGGAGGTACCTCCCCGTTGCCAAGAGCTGTGAAGGGGTGGCGCCCCGCTCCCCATCGGGCTTAACATTGCGGCTGCATCCCCCGCCATGCGCCAACGCACCTTGGGAACCTTGGTCCTGCTGGCCACGCTCAGTGTGGCCGGCGTGGTGGCCACCCAGCTGATGTGGCTCAAGCGGGCCCAGCGCCATGAACATGAACAAGTGGTGCTGCAGCAACAGCACCAAGCGCAGCTGGACAAGCAGTTCAACGACCGTGTGATCATAGCGCTCACCGACGTCACTGAGCGAATCCTCTCCATCACCAAGGACCCCAGCGACCTGTTCGATGCGGTGAAGCAGGAGCGCCCCAACTACTTCGTGGTCAGCATCAACGACACCATCCACCCCTACCTGCTGGAGTCGCTGCTGGAACAGGAATTCAAGCGGCGCAACATCAATGAGGACTTCGAGTACGGCATCTACGACTGCTTCACGGACAGCATCGTTTACGGCAACTACGTAAGCTTGGGCGACAGCCTGCCCACCGACTCGGCCCGCCATAGCCGGTTGCTCAAATTGGACAAGGACGGGCACTATTTCGGGGTGTACTTCCCCCGCCGCACCTCCTCCACCCCTTTCCATGAAGAAGAGGGAACGATCAACTGGATCTACCCGGCGTTGGTGGCCTTCATCGTCTTCGCCTTCTTCGCGTACAGCATGTGGGTAATCCTGCGGCAGAAACGCCTGGGCGACATGAAGAACGACTTCATCGGCAACATGACCCATGAGCTCAAGACGCCCATCAGCACCATCGCCCTCAGCAGCGCCGTGCTCAGCGAACCCGGCATCGCCAGCGAACCGGAGCGCCTGCGCAACTATGCACGCATCATCCACACCGAGAACGAACGCCTGCGCCAGCAGGTGGAACGCGTGCTGCAACTGGCCACCATGGACAACGGCATGCACCAGTTGGACCGCGATGCCGTGGACATGCACGAACTGCTGCGGGAAACCGTGGCCTCCTTCGAACTCCTGTTGAAAGCCCACGGCGGGCAATGCACCCTGGACCTGCGCGCCGCCAACCCTGTGATCACCGGCGACCGCGTGCATCTGGGCAATGTGCTGTTCAACCTGGTGGACAACGCCTTGAAGTACTCCCAAGGCGCGCCCCGCGTGCACATCACCACTGCAGGCCATGGCGCGCGGCTGCTGATCTCAGTCTCGGACCATGGCATCGGCATCCGCAAGGAGGACCTGCGCAACATCTTCGAGCGCTTCTTCCGCGTGCACACCGGCAATGTGCACAACGTGAAAGGCTTCGGGCTGGGGCTGCACTATGTGGCCGAGACCGTGCGCGCACATGGCGGCAAGGTGCACGTGGCCAGCACCCTGGGGCAGGGCAGTACGTTCACCCTGGAGTTCCCGTTGGAACAACCCGGCGGAAAAAAAACATGACATGAAGAAGGAAACCACCGGTGGCGAAAAGGGCACGTTGCTCTATGTGGAAGACGATGAGAACCTGGGCTTCGTCGTACTGGACGGGTTGAGGCGCCAAGGGTATGACGTGCACCTGTTCCGCGATGGCAAGGAGGGCTTGCTGCACTTCAACCGGAACCGGTATGACCTGTGCCTGCTGGACGTGATGTTGCCCCAGAAGGACGGCATCAGCCTGGCACAGGACATCCGGATCACCGACAACAAAGTGCCCATCATCTTCCTCACGGCCAAGGGGCAGCCCGATGACCGCATCGCGGGTTTCAAGGCCGGCGGGGACGACTACATCACCAAGCCCTTCAGCATCGATGAGCTGGTCTTGCGCATCGAGGCCATCCTGCGGCGTACCCGCAACAAAGGGCATGAGACCCAGGAGCGGGATGTGTTCACGATCGGAACCTACACCTTCGATGACCGGAACAAGGCGCTGGTCCACCCGATGGAGGACCGGCGCCTGACCAAAAAAGAAGCCGCCGTGCTGCGTCTGTTGGCCATGCACCAGGACCAGGTGCTGCCGCGCGAACTGCTGCTGAACATGGTGTGGGGCGATGACAGCTACTTCCTTGGGCGCAGCCTGGACGTGTTCATCAGCCGGCTGCGCAAATACCTGCGACATGATGAGCGCGTCCGCATCGTGAACGTGCACGGCATCGGGTTCAAGATGCAGGTGGGGTGAGGCGGTGTGGCCGGTTTGTGGTGCCCGCTGAGATCGCTTCGGGTCTTGGATCGCGCGAAGCGCGGCCCAAGACCCTCGCGATGACCGCGCCCT
>JAGPDT010000071.1:0-8596 GCA_018057455.1 Flavobacteriales bacterium
GCAAGCAGATCAAGGGCAAAGGACGCGAGATCGTGATCGGCAACGCCTGCTGCTGCCCGTTGAAGAATGCCACGGCGGACAAGGTGTACGGCGAGGCCATGCTCACCATGCAGGCCGACCACCGCAAAGCGGAGATCATCCGCGAAGCGCACCGCATCCTGCGCCCCGGCGGACTTTATGGCATCCACGAAATCGCCCTCACCCCGGATTCCATGCCCGAGGCCGGCAAAAAGCAGATCCAGCACGACCTGGCCACCACCATCAAAGTGAATGCCCGCCCGCTCACCCAAGCCGAATGGACCACCATGCTGGAGGCGGAAGGCTTCACCGTGGAAAGCGTGATGACCAACCCCATGCACCTGCTGGAGACCGCGCGCATCATCGACGACGAAGGCTTCTTCCGCACGCTGAAGATCACGTGGAACATCCTCACGCACCCCAAGGCACGCAAGCGCATCCTGGAAATGCGCAAGGTCTTCCGGCGCCATGAAGCTTCAATGAGCGCGATCGCCATTGTGGCGCGGAAGAAGTGAGTGATGAAGCCGGATCATGAACGCATGCCCGCGCTCGGCTTTTTGCCGATTGCGTTCTGCTTAGGGCCGCTGGCCCGCCTCATGCGCGTATGTCAAGCGCCGTTGTTTGATGGGCCGGAGTCCCTATCGTGCGTACACGCCCGGGAAATACCCGAGCACCTGCATTGAGCAGTAGGGTGTTCGCCATCATACGAAAGGGCCGCTTCGCACAAGCGAAGCGGCCCTTCCAAAGCCGGCGATACGGAGTGCCTTACCGCACCACCTGCACGGCAACGCTCTTCACCTGTTCCTTGCTGCGCAAGGTGAGGTGGTAGAGGCCCGTGGCCCTGCCGGCCACGTTGATCGTTCCTTGGCTTCCGCTGAAGGACCCGGATTGCACGGTGCGGCCTTGCATGTCGGTAAGGGCGTACTCCACGCTGCTGCCGCCGGCTTGGCCGAGGTTTACGTGCAGCAGGTCACTGGCCGGGTTGGGCCCTACGGTCATGCTGCCCGAGAGGTCGGACTCCCGCACGGCAGTGGCGAAATCCACATCGCTGGCCATGCGGGGCTGAATGTTGTATTCGCCGAAGGTGTAGTAGTTCACACCGGTAACGTTGTATGCCGTTCCCAGAACGGGATCGGGTGTGGTGGTGTAGATCACCTTGCCGATGGTCGCATCGCCGGAGCCATCATCCACCTTGTATTTGCCGAAGTTGGCCCCACTCGGGGCCTCGGTGCACGCAGCATTGTTTACGCGGACCAGCACGCTTTCCAGTGGTTCCAAGGAAACATCGCCGGTGGCCACATCATACGCTGCCGGAATGGTGTTGCCGCTGGACACAAGGGTGTAGGCGGACACTCCGGAGAGTTCGGTCAGGTTGAAGTACTCGCTCACGGAGCAGGTGAAGGTCACGCTGTCGCCCATCGCCGGTGTGTTGTCCTGATCATATACGTACACGCCGTTCCACAGGCCGCTTCCGCTTTGGATGAAGTATCCATCGCCTGGCATCACGGCCGTCACGATGCCGCCGGTCATCACGCTCTGTCCGTTCACCGGGCTGTCGCCGTTGGGGTCCGTGGTATACTGGATTGCATAGATGCTCATCGGTGTAAGTGGTGCGGCATCGCCGATCGTCACATCATCGATCACGATGTGCTCGGGTGCAACGGTGTTGCGTACGGACAGGATGAATTCGCCGCCCGTGGTGTCATGTGCGGCGGCGATCGAAACGGTTACTTGCTGCCATGCCGCGGTGGCCATGGTGTAGGGGCTGTAGGTGGCATAGCCCGAGCTACCTCCGGGACGTCCGTCATACAGGCCCACGCGTACCTCGCCCGATCCGCGTACCCAGAAGGACACTTCGTAGTTCTGGCCGCTGGTCACGGCAATTGGCTGCGTGGTGAAGCGCTTGTGGCTGTCGGAGGCGTTGTCCAGGCGCACGGCGTAGGTACCGCCATGCACGTTGTCGGAAGCCTGGGTCACGCTGGTGGCGGCGATGCTGCTCTTGGAGCCCATCCATCCGTCGGGCGTGGTGCCGGTCCAGTCTTCAAGGCCGCTTTGGAAGAGTTGCGCGCTGGCCATGCCGGCGAACGCGAAGGTGGAAAGGAGTACTGCTGTTCTCATCATGTTCGGATTTCGGGGGTCAAAGGGAGGGAAACTAGTTTACCTGTACGTTATCCACGCGGTAGGTGGTGCTGTTGGCGGCATCGCCGTGGTACTTGAAGGCGACCACGAAAGTACCGCTATACCCGGCGGGCAGCACGCCGGAAAGGGCGATGCTGCCCGAGGGCACCCAGGCATTGTCGGCATCAGCTTGTCCGGCGAAGGTGGCACCGGTGACCTGCGTCCATGTGGCGGTGTTCACATCACCGGTGAAGTCGGTGCTTACCCAGGCGGTGAGCCCGTCGTGCACCCAGTTTTGGCGGGCGCTGGAGAAGGAGAGGGCCTGCGTGCCGGTGTAGTTGACCTGCGGGGTGATCAGCCACATGGTACTGGCCTGGCCCAAGGAGATGCGGGCCTCGGCGCTGAAGTCGGAGCCGCTCACTTTGCCGCGCCAGGCCACGCTGCCTTGGGTGAAGGTATTGGTCCAGCAATCCAGGCCGATGGTGGTGTTGTTGGTCACGGAGGAGAACGCTTCGTTCAAGCTGGCTACCGGTGTGCAGTTGGCTGCGCTGCCGCAGCGTGGGCCGTTGAGCTGCACCTCGCTGAGGTTGCGGATGTAGAGCTGGGGGCTGCTGCCGAACCAGGAGGCGATGCCGATAAAGGTGCCCTTGCCCGTGGGCAGGTGCTGCCCGGCGAAGTTGGCGTAGCCGCTGGTGCGCACGATGATGGTGCTGCTGTTGCAGTCCTCCAGGTCGCGGTTCAGCGTGGCTTGGCCGATGGGGTCGGCATAGGTGAGGGTGCCGGTGCTGTCCACGAATTCCACACCGGAAAGGGAGATGAGCTTGCTCTGCAAGGCGCCGCCCAGGCCGGCATCGGCGGTGAGGGCGGCGATGGTGGTGGCCGTGGGGGCCACGTACACGCCGGTGGCCTGCTTCACCACGTTGTTGTCCACGTCCACGCTGTCGATCTGCATCAGGCCGTTGTAGGGGCTGAGCACGGTGCCGGGCAGGTAGATGCGGATGGAGTCGCCCTGGTAGAGGCCGCCGGAGTTGAGCAGGCGGATGGCCATGGCGCCGGTGTGGTCCTGCACGTAGAGGTTCTTGTACAGGTTGCCGCTTTGTTCATCGGCGGTGACCACGGCATACACCGTTTGTGCGGCGCTGTCGGCAAAATGCACGGGGGTGCCCTGGTACAGGGCTTTCAGCTGGGCGATGGTGAGCACGCTGCCTGCGGGAATGGTGCGAACCGGGGGTGAATCGAACTCCTTCTTGCAGCCCATGGTGGTGGCCAGGAGCAGCGGGAGGGCCAGCAGGAAGGTGCGGTGGCGGGACGGGATGCGTAGCATGTTCGGGAGGTCAGAAGCTGAAGGTGAGCATGGCGTAGTAGTTGCGGCCGTACATGTAGCTGAGCTTGGCCGGGAATTTGTCGATCTCCATGGGGTCATAGCGCAGCTGCTCGTATCCGCCGGTGACCAGGTCGGTGTTGTCCAACGCGTTACTTACCGAGAGGTTGAGGCCGATGCGGTATTTTTTCATCAGTTGCCAGCTCTTGGTGAAGAAGAGGTTGAGGGTGATGCCATCATCCAGTTGGGTCTGGTCCAGCAGGGCGTTCCACTGGGGGTCTTCCTGCACCAGGTTGCCGAGGGCCTCGGCGGTGCGGCGGTCCGGGTTGGGGTCCAGGTAGATGTTGCCGAAGTAGTTCACGTCGGCGCCCACGGACCAGTACCGGGGCGCGTTGTAGCGCAGGCCCAGCGAGGCGGCGCGCTGGGGCATGCCGCCGATGCGGTAGTTCTTCCAGTACACGGTGCGGTCCACGGCCAGGGCGGTATCGCTGTTGTCGCGCGTGATGGTGGCCAAGGGGCGGGAGCTGTACACGGACTGCCCTTCGGCGTACACGGCGGTGAGCTGCCAGGTGGGGGAGAGCTTCACCTCGGCGCCCAGTTCCAGGCCGATATGCTGGCGGTCCACACCGGTCATGGAATAGTTCACGAAGGTCCGGTACACATCGTGGTAGAAGCTGCGCGACCAGATGCCGTCGGTGCTGTTGATGAAGTAGAGCGTGGCGCGGCCCTTCACGCGGGGCATGCGCACCTCGTAGCTGATGTCGCCGCCCAGTGACTTCTCCGTGGTGAGGCCGTCCACCAAGGCATCGCGGGTGCGCGGGCTGAGGTAGGCGGCCCGGGCGGTGGGCGCGTTGGAGAGGAAGGCGGCGTTGGCCGTGATGTACTGCCGGCCGCTGAGCTTGTACACGGCCCCGGCTTTCACACCGCCGTGCAGGAAGCTTTGTTTTTCGCTTGGACCGAAGGAGTTCTCCGGGAAGAGTGCTTTGCGGTAGTGGCCATCGCGCCAGAAGGTGGTATTGGCCAACTGCAGGCCTGCGTAGCCCTCCACCCGGCTCCATTTTTTCTCCACCTGCCCGAAGAGCTCCGCCCGGTTGGTGCGGATGTCGTAGTCGTAGCCGAACTCATCGCCCACGTATGCCACGTGGTTGGGGAGGTTCAGGTCGTTCTGGGCGGCGTTGGGGTCGTCGCTGTCGCGGGCGGCGAACTGGTCCAGGTCCAGCCAGAAATCGCCACCGAGCAGGTCGTCGATCACCTTGAAGTAGTGGGTCTTCTGGCTGGTGTAGCTGGCGCCCAGGGTCAAGGTCAATTGGTCGTTGAGGTCTCGGCTCCACACGCTGTTGGCGGCGATGCGGGTGGGGTCGGCCCGGCGGTCTTCCACGATGTACTTGCTGCGCATGCCCGTGAGGGTGCTGCCGGCCACGCCGTCCACGTCGTGCACGGTGTACAGGTTCTTGCCGTTGGCGAAGTAGAGCTGGTCCCAGTTGATCTGGCTGGTGCCGGCATCGTTGGCCCAGGCATCGGCCATGCCGGTGGCGATGCCCGGGTAGGTGTCCTCGTAATAGCTGGGCAGGTACCGGTAGTAGTCGGGCCGCGGGTCGGGCGCGTCGTACCAGTTGAGGGCGGTGTATCCATCGCGGCCGAAGGTGTACAGCACGCTGGTGTTCCAGCGGGTGCGGTCGTCGGGTTTGTACCAGTGGGAGAGGATGAAGACGGGCTTGTGGTCGTTGCTTACGTTGGCGTTGCGCTTTTCGCCGTTCTGCCAGCCCCAGTTGGGGTTGTAGTAGTGGTCGCCGGTGAGTGTCTGTGCCTCGGCCACGGCCAGGCCCTGGCGGCCGGAGACGATGGGGGCACCGAAGCCGGTGAAACCGATGCTGTGCTTCTCGTTGATCTTCTTCTCCGCAGAGAGGAAATAGGCGCCGGCGTTGTAGAAGGTGCCCGGCACGTAGCCTTCATCGGCCCAGCGCAGCGAGCCGCTCAGGCTGAAGGCCCAGCCGTTGGGCAGCATGCCGGTGTTGTACGTGGCCATGGCCCGGTTGCGGTAGGTGCGGTTGGTCGAGGCATAGGAAAGCCGGGTGCCCTTGCGCAGCTTGGAGGCGCGCAGGTCCAGGTTGGTCCATCCGGCCATGCCGCCGAAGCCGTAGGGGGAGGAGCTGATGCCCGTCCGGGTCTCCGTCCAGCGGGTCACATCGTTTAGTCCACCCCACAGCGACCATGGCGCGTAGCCGCTTTCCAGGTCGTTGACCAGGATGCCGTTCACGCTCACCGCGTTTTCTTCACCATCCAGCCCGCGGATGCGGAACCGGGCGGCGCCGAAGTTGAAGCCGGCCGTGTTGGCGAACACATCGCGCGAGGAGCGCAGGATGCCCGAGACCTCCTGCCCGGCGATCTCCGCATCCAAGTCGCTTGCGGCCACGGTGACCAGACCCGCTCGCATGTCCTGCTCCACGGTGGCGGAATCCGGCAGGGCGCCCCGCGTGGTGTCGGTTTGGGCGGAAGCCGGAACGCACAATGCGGTGAGCAGCACGGTGGCCCACAAGCAGAACGGGAAATGGAGGGCCCAGGGGCCGGGCACGGAGAAACTTTTACGCATCTGCCGAATTCGATGGGACTGTTGGTGGAGGCCGCAACCGGGTGCCAAATGTAGGACCCCTGCTGCAAGGCCCACGGGGCCGCATATTACGGAATTGCAATGCGCGGGACAAAGGGCGCCCCCGCGTCGCAAGCGCCCCCGGATCCCTCCTGGCATCCCAGGGTCCGGCTTGGAGATGGAAAGGCGCATTTACCTAGCTTTGATCGCCTTACCGCTCTCCAACAGTGGAACCCCTTGGCCGAAGACCGGCGGTGCGCCTCCGGCAGTTGCTTTTGTGGACCTGGATCATCGCAGGGGTGTTCCAGGCCAGGGCCGCGCATGTGCTGGGCGGCAATATCACCTACACGTGCTTGGGCGGCAACAACTACCAGGTGAACCTGGACCTGTTCTATGATTGCTCCGGTACGGCGGCATTGCCCCAAACGCTGGAGTTCGCCAGCGCATGCGGTACGCAGACCATCACGGTGCCGGCCCCCGCACCTGTGGAGGTGAGCCAGATCTGCCCCGCCCAATTGCCCAACAGCACCTGCAACGGCGGCGCGATCCAAGGTGTGCATCTGTACAGCTACCAGGCCTTGGTGAACCTGCCGCCTTGCCCCGGTGGTTGGTTGATCAGCTGGGTATCTTGCTGCAGGGCCTCCACGCTCAATGTGATCGGTTCGCCGGGCACCTATTTGGAGGCCGGGTTGCGCAATGACCTGGCGCCCTGCACGGATTCGCCCCAGTTCGCCCAGAACAGCGTGCCGTACATCTGCGTGGGTGAGGTCTTCAACTTCAACTTCGGGGTCACCGCGGCCAGTGGACAGAATTTGATCTATTCGTTGATCGGCGCCCGGGGATTCGCCACAACGGATGCCCCGGTCAGTTACCAAGCTGGGTTCAGCGGTACGGTACCGGTTCCCGGCACCACCATCGATCCTTTTTCCGGGCAGATCTCGTTCACCCCCGGTGCCATTGGAAAATACGTGTTCGTGGTACAGGTGGACCAGTATGACGCCAATGGCGTGTTCATCGGTTCGGTGATGCGGGACATCATGCTCATCGCCCTGCCGTGCACCAGTGTGCCGCCGGTGGTGCAAGGGTTCGCCGCGCTGTCGGGCCCCGCCGCCGGCGTGCTGTTCATCGGGAACAACACCATTGAGGTGTGCAATGGGGCTCCGTTCTGTTTCGAACTTGTGTTTTCGGACCCCGATGCGGGGGATGTGCTCGCCATCTCCTCGCAGGCGGCCACGCTCTTGCCCGGTTCCACCGTGTCCGTTGCAGGTGCCAACCCGATGACCGTCACCGTGTGTTGGGCCGGTGATGTGGCCCACAGTCCGGTGAACCTGCTCATGCAGGTGAACGACGGGGCCTGTCCCGTGATCAATACCTCCACGGTAGGGGTGACCATTACATCCGTGAACCCCGTGGGCGGGCAACCCGATGCGGGTGTGGATGCCAGCATCCAAGTGTGTCCCACGGCCTTGGTCTTCAACCTGGTGGACGAGTTGGGCGGGACACCCGATCCCGGCGGTTTCTGGATGGCACCCGGCCTGGGCTTCCACGGTCCGCAGTTCGATCCCGCCACGGACCCGCCGGGAACCTACATGTACGTGGCCGGCAACGCCTGTGCCAACGACACGGCCTTGTTGATCGTTGCCTTCTCCACCAACTTCCCCGATGCCGGAGTCAGCGGGGTGTTGAACCTCTGCGGGAATGCGCCGGCGATAGCCTTGACCTCCGGATTGGGAGGAACCCCGGACGCCGGTGGCGCATGGACGGAACAAGTTTCCGGAAACCCGGTAGGTCCCATCTATGATCCCGTGTCGCATGCTCCGGGCGTGTTCGTGTACACCGTACCCGGGGTATCCGGCTGTGCGGACGCCAGTGCCACCGTAACGGTCAGTGAACAACCACAGGCGGACCCCGGCATAGATGGGAATTTGGCGATTTGTTCAAACAGTGCACCTGCAAGCCTGTTCACCGCGCTGAACGGCACGCCGGACGCGGGCGGCACATGGAGCGGCCCAAGTGCGATCACCGGCGGGATGTACGATCCGGCCGTGATGAACCCCGGCGCATACGTGTACACGGTGGCGGGCGCTGCGCCGTGCACCAATGCGAGCGCCACGGTGCAGGTGAACGAAACGGGCAGCCCGGATGCGGGCGGCAACGGTGCTGCAACGCTGTGCAATGATGGCGCGGCGGTCAACCTGTTCACCGCGCTGACCGGCACGCCCGATGCGGGCGGCACATGGAGCGGCGGCCTGGTGGGCGGCCTGTTCGACCCCCAGGTGAACGCGGCGGGCACGTACACCTACACGGTGAACGCCACCGCGCCCTGCGTGGGCGCGCAGGCGGACGTGGTGGTGGCGATCACCACCGCGCCCGACGCGGGAGGCAACAACACCCTCACCGTCTGCGACCAGGGCGCCGCCACGGACCTGTTCACCGCGCTGAACGGCACGCCGGACGCGGGCGGCACATGGAGCGGCCCAAGTGCGATCACCGGCGGGATGTACGATCCGGCCGTGATGAACCCCGGCGCATACGTGTACACGGTGGCGGGC
>JAGPDT010000071.1:8696-15844 GCA_018057455.1 Flavobacteriales bacterium
GCTGCGCCGTGCACCAATGCGAGCGCCACGGTGCAGGTGAACGAAACGGGCAGCCCGGATGCGGGCGCGGACAATGCGGTAGCCTTGTGCAGTTCGGGCACGCCGGTCAACCTGGTCGGTTTCTTGTCTGGAACGCCACAACCAGGAGGCACTTGGACCGGTCCGGACGGTGGTCCCATGGCGGGTACACTGGACCCCGCCACGGCGGTTTCCGGGAACTACATGCATACCGTGGCTGGCAATTTCCCTTGTGCATCGGACATGGCGGTTCTTACGCTGACGATCAACCCTGCCGTGGATGCCGGTGCCGATGCCATGGTCACCGTGTGCAGCAACGAACAGCCGTTGGACTTATTCACCGTACTGGGCGGGACACCCGGCCAAGGGGGCAGTTGGGTGCTGTACCCCAATGGTCAACCGGCCAACGGAACCTTCGATCCGGCGACCAGCTTTTCCGGCACCTATCAGTACACGATGCAAGGCGTTGCACCTTGCCCGGCGGATTCCGCCGAGGTGCTGGTGACGTTGGTGCAGGCGCCCGATGCCGGAACCGATGGCTTGGCCGTGCTGTGCAGTTCCGACATGCCCGTCAACCTGATCACTTTGTTGGGGACTACGGCGGATGCCGGTGGGGTGTGGCTGGATCCGCTGGGAAACACGGCCGCGCCCCTCTTCGATCCGGCCAGCTCAGCACCGGGCAGCTACCTCTATGTCCTCGCCGCCGTTGGGGTTTGTGCGGGTGATTCCGCCTTGGTGGATATGGGCGTGGTGCCCGCCGCCCGGGCCGGTGCGGACGGGGACACGCTGGTCTGCGCCAATGGCGCACCCTTCGCTTTGTTCGGCCTGCTTGGCGGCGTGCCTGATGCAGGCGGAACATGGTCCGCTCCTGATGGTGCCGCCCTGGACGGGAACATCGACCCCGCCAATGCCGTGCCCGGGACCTACGTCTACACCGTCTCAGCCCCGGCCCCTTGTCCTCAGGCCTCGGCAAACGTGCAGGTAGGCATCCTCGCCCTGCCCGAACTCGCACCCACCTTGTCCGTGTCGGAAGGCTGTGCCCCCGTGGTCGTCACCTTCCAGAGCGGGTACTCCGGCACGGGTACCTGCCATTGGGACTTTGGCGACGGCACGAACGCCACGGCGTGCGGGCCGTTCACCTTCACTTACCTTCAACCGGGGTCCTATCAAGTGGTCCTTACCGTGGACCAAGGCCTTGGTTGCGTGGCCTCCTCAGCCATCGATCAGCCTGTGGTGGTGGGGCAAAGCCCCTCGGCTTCGTTCCAGGTCATCGGTCCTTCCACCGGTCCGGGCAGTGCCGTGGTATCCTTCAACAACACCAGCACAGGCGCAAATACCTACCTGTGGGACTTCGGTGGAATGGGGACGTCCACGTTGCCCCACCCGCAGTTCACCTTCCCCTACGGGCTGGGCCGTACCTACCCCGTTTGTCTGGTGGCCTACGCTTCGCCCTCCTGCACCGATACCACCTGCATCGACTTGTTGGTCCCCGCCCATGCGTCGGTCTTCGCGGCCAATGCCTTCACCCCCGATGGCGACGGGCGGAACGATGGCTTTGCGCCCGTCTTCAACGGATTGGACCCCCTCGCCCATCAACTGCTCATCGTGGACCGTTGGGGGCACCTTCTGTTTGCCACGGGGGACGTGGACGCCAGTTGGGACGGTAATTTCCCCGATGGAAGCCCGGCGCCGCCCGGGGTCTACGTTTGGAAGCTGGTGGGGCAGGAAGCCGTGACCAGGACACACTTCGAGCGGACCGGCCATGTCACCCTCTTGCGGTAGGTGCACCGTGGCCGGTGTTTTTCATCCACCTTTGCGGGCCCTCACAACGGCATGAGCACGCGTCTCGTCATCATCCCCACGTACAACGAGAAGGAGAACATCCAGGACATCATCACGCACGTGCTCGGCTTGCGGCCCGTGTTCGATGTGCTGGTGGTGGATGATGGATCGCCGGACGGCACGGCAGGCCTGGTACGGGCGCATGAGGGTATGCAGGCCGGCCGGGTGCACCTGCTGGAGCGCGCGGGCAAACTCGGGTTGGGCACGGCCTACATCGCCGGGTTCCGTTGGGCCTTGGGGCGGGATTATGACTTCATCTTTGAGATGGACGCCGACTTCAGCCACAACCCGGATGACCTGCTGCGCCTCCATGGGGCATGTGCCGAGGGTGGCGCGGACATGAGCGTGGGCTCGCGCTATGTGGAAGGCGGCGGCGTGAGCGACTGGGCCTGGAGCCGGGTGATGCTCAGCTGGTGCGCCTCGCTGTATGTGCGCCTGGTGCTTTGGATCAACGTGCGCGACACCACCGCGGGCTTCGTGTGCTATCGCGCTGCTGCCCTGCGGGCCGTGGCCTTGGACGAGGTCCGGTTCATCGGCTATGCCTTCCAGATCGAAATGAAATACCGGGTGAAGAGGGCCGGCCTGCGCATCGCCGAAGTGCCCATCATCTTCCAGGACCGCAAGAAGGGCAACAGCAAGATGAACACCAGCATCTTCAAGGAGGCGTTCCTGGGCGTGCTCCGCATGCGCACTTCCATCAAGCGGACGACCCGCAAGACTTGATACCATGAACAGTTGGCTGCTCCGTGATGTGCGCGTGGTGAACGAAGGGCGCGTGTCCGCGGCCGACGTGCTGGTGCGCAACGGCTCCATCGAACGTGTGGCCACGGAAGGCATCGGCCAGGCCTCGGGCGTGCAGGAACTGGACGCCAAGGGTCGCCACCTGCTGCCCGGTGCCATCGACGACCAAGTGCATTTCCGCGAACCGGGATTGACGCACAAGGAGGACATCGCCCACGGTTCGGCCGCTGCGGTCGCCGGGGGCATCACCACCTTCATGGAAATGCCCAACACCGTGCCGCAGACCCTCACACAGGAACTGCTGGAGGAGAAGTACGCCATGGGCGCGGCCAGCAGCATGGCGAACTACTCCTTCTACATGGGCGCCAGCAACACCAATGTCGATGAAGTGCTGCGCACCGACCCGCGCACGGTGTGCGGCCTCAAGGCCTTCTTGGGGAGCAGCACCGGCAACATGCTGGTGGACAACCCGGAATCCTTGGAGCGGCTGTTCAGCGAGGCCCACATGATCCTGGCCGTGCATGCCGAGGATGAACCCACCATCCGCCGCAACATGGCGGCGGCCGGAGAACGCTTCGGGGAGCACATCCCCATGGAGCAGCATCCGTTGATCCGCAACGCCGAGGCCTGCTGGCGTTCCTCCAGCAACGCCGTCGCGTTGGCCCAGCAGCACGGCACCCGCCTGCATGTGCTGCACATCAGCACCGGGCGGGAGTTGGAGTTGTTCGGGCCGGGCCCGGTGGAAGGCAAGCGCATCACGGCCGAGGCCTGCGTTCACCACCTGTGGTTCACCGATGCGGATTACGCTTCCAAGGGTGCTTTCATCAAATGGAACCCGGCCGTGAAGACCAAGGCCGACCGCGATGCCATCCGCCAAGCGGTGAAGGACGGACGAATTGATGTGGTGGCCACCGATCATGCGCCGCACACCCTGGTGGAGAAGGCGCTGCCCTACGCCCAATGCCCCAGCGGGGGGCCGTTGGTGCAGCATGCGCTGCCCGCCATGCTGGAACTGATGCACCAAGGCATCTTCACCCTGGGGGAAGTGGTGGAGAAAATGTGCCACGCACCGGCACGCCTCTTTCAATTGGAGGGCCGCGGTTTCATCCGTGAAGGCCAGCACGCCGACCTGGTCTTGGTGGACCTCGATGCCCCATGGGCCGTGGCCAAGGAAAACATCCTCTATAAATGCGGCTGGTCGCCCTACGAGGGACAGCACTTCCGCTCGCGCGTGTTGCGCACCTGGGTGAACGGCCAATTGGCCTACGCCGATGGCCAAGTGGACCGCACCGTGCGTGGCATGCGCGCCACCTTCAACCGATGAACCGGTCCGTTGGCATCCTTTGCGTGCTGTTGGCCACAGCCTGCGCCACCGCGCCGCAAGCACCCAACGCGCCCTTGGACCGGGCCCGGTTTGAACGGGTGTTGGCCGGGGCCTTGCTGGTGGAGTCGCGCATTGGCCGGGAGATCACCTTGGAAGGACGCAAGGACAGCACCGCCGCCGGATACTATGATGACCTGTACCGGCAGGAAGGCATCACCGAAGCGGACTTCAAGGCCACCTATGAGGCCTATTTGGAACGGCCTGAGCTGCTCAAGGATGTGTACCAAGAGGTGCTCATCCAGCTGCAACACCACGCTGACAGCATAGGCCACGCGGCAGCCACCGAGTGAGGCGCCCGGGGATCAGGTGCCGGCCATCCCTGATGCGAATACCGGGTTTCCCGCCATGGGCCTAGGCTGGATCGCAGCGATCGGCAAGGAACGCAGCCACATTGTGCACCGCCTCTTCCGCCGCGCGGAACCGGAGGCCCAACAACACCTCTGCCTTCTTCCCATCATAGCACCGCTCCCGCGAAGCCGTCCCTGCCGTGTTCCGCGTGATCAACGGCCTCCCGCCGAAGAGCGTGCGCAAGGCTTCCGCGCGCCAGCCTAATTCCAGCGCCCACTTGGGCAACAGCAGGGAAGGGGCGGGCCGGCCTGCACTTGCGGCGATCAAGGTGAACAGCTTGCGGTAGGGGAGGTTCTCCCCGATCAGCAAATACCGTTCGCCGGTCGCACCTTCGGTGATCAAGCGCGTCATGGCCGTGGCCACATCCCGTGCATCCACCACGGCGTTGCTGCCTGCGGGGAAAAAGCGCGTGCCTTTCCGGATGCGCTCGACCATCGTCATGCTGCTGCGCCCCGCAATTCCGGGGCCGATCACCACGCAGGGGTTCACCAGCACCGCTTCCAGGCCTTCCGCGATCCCGCGATGGACCTCCAGCTCCGCCCAAGCCTTGCTCAGCGCATAGCCGGAGGTGTGCCGGTCCGCCACAAAAGGCTTGGTCTCGTCTCCCGTACCACCATCCATGCCGCCGCCGATGGTGGCCGTGGAGCTCACCTGGCACAGCCGTTCCACCCCGGCCTCCAACGCGGCATCCACCACATGCCCCGTGCCCGTCGCATTGATGGCTTGCAGTTCCCGGCCGTCGCGTGGGTCGAAGGATACCAGGGCGGCGCAATGGTACACGTGCTGCACGCCTTGCATGGCTTCGCGCAGCAGGTCCACATCAAACAGGTCGCCTTCCGCCCATTGGATCCGCCGGAAACGCGCGGCACCATCGGCATGGTAGTGCATGAGGATCCGCTTGACAATGGAGGCATCGCTTCCCTCCCGCAGCAGGGCCCGCACTTCACGGCCCCGTTGCAGCAGCGCATCAATCACGTGGGCTCCCACGATCCCTGTTCCTCCGGTCACGAAATCCATGGCGGCACTACAAGCGGGCGCAAGGTATTGCCGGGCAAGTGCGCGGATCGCAAGGGGTTGGTCTGCCGATCTTATCCTATGCGCTGCGTCCAATGAACCACTCGTTGAAGAGGCCTTCGGCCCCGCTCAGGCCAACGCGTGACGTTCCGACCTGTACAAGGACCAAACTGTCCTGAGCGGAGCCGAAGGCCCGCCCCTGCCAACCTTACGGTATCCACCTATGGAAGACGGCCTCCATGCATTTCTTTGCGTCCTTTGCGATCGATCACACATGGCCGTCACCAATTTCATCGAAGAGCTGCGCTGGCGCGGCATGTTGCAGGACAGTACCCCCGGTGTGGAGGAACACCTGCTGAAGGCACCCGCCACCGGCTACATCGGCTTCGACCCCACGGCCGATTCGCTGCACGTGGGCCACTTGGTGCAGGTGATGACGCTCACCCACTTCCAGCGCTGCGGCCACAAGCCGTTGGCCTTGGTGGGCGGTGCCACGGGCCTGGTGGGCGATCCCAGCGGCAAGCGCACCGAGCGCAATTTGCTCGATGTGGACGCCTTGCGCCATAACGAGGCCTGCGTGAAGAAGCAGTTGGAGCGCTTCCTCGATTTCAGCGGAAGCAACGCCGCCCGCATGGTGAACAACTACGACTGGTTCAAGGACATGGGCTTTTTACGCTTTATCCGCGAGGTGGGCAAGCACATCACCGTGAACTACATGATGGCCAAGGACAGCGTGAAGAGCCGCCTGGAGGAGGGTCTCTCCTTCACCGAGTTCAGCTACCAGCTGGTGCAGGGCTACGATTTCCAATGGCTGAACAAACACGAGGGCTGCAGCGTGCAAATGGGCGGCAGCGACCAGTGGGGCAACATCACCACCGGCACCGAGCTGATCCGCCGCATGGGCGGAGGCGAGGCGTATGCCGTCACCACGCAATTGCTCACCAAGGCGGACGGCACCAAATTCGGCAAGAGCGAGGGCGGCAATGTGTGGCTGGACGCCGAACGCACCTCACCGTACAAGTTCTACCAGTTCTGGCTGAACAACAGCGATGCCGACGCAGCGAAGTCCGCGCTGATCTTCACCACCTGGGAACGGGGCTATGCCGAGGACCTGCTCGCCCAGCACGCCAAGGCCCCGCATGAACGCCGCTTGCAGAAGGAGCTGGCGGCCTTCATCACCACGTTGGTGCACGGCGGGGCCGAGCTGAAGGCGGCCATCGCTTCCAGCGATGTGCTCTTCGGCAACGCCGCCGAGGGCTTGGGCACCCTGAGCGGGAAGCAATGGCTGGACGTGTTCGAGGGCGTGCCGCAGGCGGAAGTGCCGCGCACGGTCCTTGAAGCGGGCGTGGGCATCATCGAACTGCTGTGCGATGCAACGGGCTTTTTGCCTTCGAAGGGAGAAGCGAAACGCGCGCTGAAGGAAGGCAGCATCAGCGTGAACAAGGTGAAGGCGGGCGAGGACCGCACGGTGAACACCGAAGACCTCTTTGCCGGGAAGTTCATCCTGCTTCAACGCGGAAAGAAGAATTATTTCCTGGTGAAGGTGGTGTGAACCGGTAGTGGGCAGTGGGCAGTAAGCAGCGGAGGGTCGCAGCGCGGTAATCGCCTGCCCACTGCCCACTGCCCACTACCTACTACCTACTACCCTCTGCCCACTACCTACTACCTACTACCTACTACCCACTACCCACTACCCACTGCCTACTGCCCACTGCCCACTGCCCACTGCCCACTGCCCACTGCCTACTGCCCACTGCCCACTGCCCACTACCTACTGCCTACTGCCTACTGCCCACTAACT
>JAGPDT010000072.1:0-8520 GCA_018057455.1 Flavobacteriales bacterium
CGTCAAATGGATCGCATGGAGCGTAAAGCGGACGTGGACCGTTGCTTCAACCCCATGGACCGGTGGAGCGCAAAGGCGTTGAAAGCGGTGCCGCCCAGGTCGCTAAGCAAAGTGAACGGCCATTTTAGAAGCAGGATGAACGACCGGTGGGAGGGTGGTGGATCGGCGCTGATACCGGCCAACGTGGCCCCCAAGGCACCGAATGCATCGTGGGCATCCCGGAATACGAAGGTCTACTTGGTACAGGGCCAAGTGGCATCCTGCGGGAAAAATGAACAGTGCTGCGGGGCCTGATCTCCACAAGGTGGAACGTCTGTCGATCCCGGCCATCCTGGTCCGGCAAAGCCGCGTCAGGAGCCTGGCAGCCCGGTTCCTGAAGGGCCCACAGGTGCCTTCCGGCTGAATCCTCTGATGGCGGCATGGAGCAGCAGTGCCAGCACCAACAACCCCAACACGCCGATGTACCACTGCACTTCCTGGAAGGCGGAAAGGAGGACAAGAACACAGAGCAGCAGCACGGTATATGGCGTCCATAGGCGTAAAGCGGTCACGCCCCAGGCGGGTTCGCCCTTGTGTGCTTTCCGAAGGAGCCGCTGGTTCATGAGATGGCTGGCCGCAAGCAGTCCTGTAAGCCCCAGTTTGGCCTGCACCCAGGCCTCGGCAAGCAGGGCCGGCCGGAACCAGATCATCCATCCACCGGTGAGGATCAACAACACCAGCGAAGGCCAGCCGACCACGTATAGCAGCATGCGCGTGGGCACAAGGGAATGCCGCAAGAGCAGAGCGCGCTCCGGTTCTTGCTTCCCTTGGGCTTGACCATGAAGGACCAGTAGACGCAGCAAGCAGAAGGTGCTAGCGAAGAAGGTGACCATGGAAATGAGGTGCAGCGCCACCAGCGCCGGGTACCATGTGGGAAGCATGGGTGAAAGGTAAATGCCGCCGGTATGGGGGAAATGCAGCGTAGGTACCTTCGCCCCCCAACATGACCATGGAAGCAAGGCCCACAACGGACAGTTATTCCGAAACCACCAACTTGGTGTTGCCCAATGACACCAACAATATGGAGAATCTCTTTGGCGGGCAATTGCTGAAATGGTTGGACATGACCTGTGCGATCAGTGCGGGCAGGCACAGTGGGCGCACCAGCGTTACGGCGGCCGTGAACAACGTGAGCTTTGACGTGCCCATCAAGCTGGGCGACCTGGTGACCATCAAGGCACATGTGAGCCGTGCCTTCAGCACCAGCATGGAGGTTTGGGCTGATGTGTGGAAGGAGGACCGGGTTACCGGAAAGCGCACCAAGTGCAACAGCGCCATCTACACCTTTGTGGCCATAGGCCCGGACGGAAAGCCTACCATGGTGCATCCGGTGATCCCGGTGACGGACGAGGAGAAGGTGCGCTATGACGGGGCCTTGCGCCGGAGGCAATTGCGGTTGATCCTCGCAGGCAAGATGAAGCCGGAGGAAGCCACGGAACTGAAGGCGCTGTTCGTTTGACCCTGCCGTGCATTCCGCTCGTGGCGGTTGTGCCCTACGGTTCATTCACCCAGGAGGCAACCTGTCCCAGGTCCTGTTTCTCCATGCAGCGGAAATGGCCGCGTGGGCAACGGTTGTACCCGATCTTCGAGCAGGGGCGGCAGTCCAGCCCCTGCACTTCGCTGATGTGTGCGCGCTCCGGGTGTTGCGGGATGTAGGGGCCCATGCCGAACCGCGGCACGGTGTTGCCCCAAATGCTCACCACTTTTTTCTTGAATGCGCTGGCCACATGCATAGCCCCACTGTCATGTGCGATCACACTGGCGGCTTGGCGGATCAATGAGGCCGATCCCAGGAGGTCGTACTTGCCCGTGGCATCGTAGGCCCGTGCCCCCACGGCATCTGCAATGGCGCGGCCCAAGGCCTTGTCGCCCGGCCCTCCGATGATCACCAGCGGCCCTTGCAATTTGGTGGCCAGTTCAATGAGTTTGTGCTGCGGCAATTGCTTGGTGAAGTGCCCGGCACCGATGCAAAGCGCGATGTAGCCGTTGCGGTGCGGTGCAGGAAGGGCCTCCGTGGCCACCTCGCTCCCCGGTGGTATGAACAGGTCCAGCCCTTGGCCGTCGTTCTTCACACCGAGGTGTTCCACCGTGGCCATGTACCGGTCCACGATGTGGGCCTTGGGCAGCTTGTCCACTTTGAAATTGACCAGCAACCACTTCTCGAAGTTCAGCTTGGCAAAGCTCCTTGAAGATGTTCCCAGGGCCAGCTTCACCCGCAACGAACGCGCATTGTGATGCAGGTCTGCGATGAAGTCGAACTTTTCCGGCTTCAATTCCTTGATCGCTGCCCCCAAGTTGTCCTTCAGCACATGCACGTGGTCCACGAAAGGTGAATGTTCCACCAGCGGGCGGAAGGTGTCTTTGGTGAGGAAGTGGACCTCTGCACCAGGCACCTGCTGCTTGAGGCAGCGCAGCACCGGCGAGGTGAGGATGATATCACCGATGGAACTGAAGCGGATGACCAGGACTTTCATGGGGGCGGCCGCGAAAATACACCTGACCGTTGCCCCCTTGCCGGTCTGTTCCCCGCATTACCTTGCACCGTTCGCCCATCATCGTGGCGTCCAGCATCGGAGAACCGGACATGTACATCGACACGCACGCGCACCTCTACCACAAGCAATTTGACAACGACCGCACCGAAATGGTGCGCCGCGCGCTGGATGCCGGGGTTCAAAAGCTCTTCCTTCCGAACATCGACCTCACCAGCGTGGAGGCCATGCACCTGATGTGCGACCAATTTCCCGAAGTGTGCTTTCCCATGATGGGCCTGCATCCGTGCTCGGTGGGTGAAGATCCAAGCCGTGACCTGGCCGAGGTGGAACGCCTGCTGGGCACCGGCCGCTATTGGGCCGTGGGCGAAATCGGCATCGACCTGCATTGGGACAAGACCTGGATCGAACAACAGAAGGAAGCATTCCGACAACAAGTGCGTTGGGCCAAGGAGCTGGCCTTGCCCGTGGTGATCCATTGCCGCGAGAGTTTTGAGGAAGTGATGGCCATTGTGGAGGATGAGAACGACGAAGAACTGACCGGCGTGTTCCATTGCTTCACCGGCACGGCGGAGGATGCACAACGCATCATCGGTCTGGGCGGCTTCAAGCTGGGCATCGGCGGGGTGATCACCTACCCCAAGAGCGGGCTGGCCGAAACCATGGCGGAGGTGGGTGCTGCCCATTGTGTGCTGGAGACCGATTCGCCCTATTTGGCCCCGGTGCCGTTCCGTGGCAAGCGCAACGAAAGCAGCTACATCCCGCAGATCGCGGACGCGTTGGCGCTGGCCGTTGGGCTTCCTTTGGAAGAAGTTGCGCGCATCACCACGGCCAATGCAGATCTGCTCTTTGCCGAATGAGCACGCCAAAGGTCCTGTTGATCTACACCGGTGGCACCATCGGCATGGTGGCCGATGCCCGCAGCGGTGCATTGCGCGCCATGGACCTGGACCACCTGGAGCAGCAGGTGCCCGAACTGGTGCGCATGGGCGTCGCCTTGGAAACCGTTTCCTTCGGCACGCCCATCGACAGCAGCGACATGCACCCGGCGCACTGGGTGCGCATCGCGCAGATCATCGGGGAGCGCCACGCCGAGTTCGACGGCTTCGTCGTATTGCACGGCAGCGACACCATGGCCTACACCGCCAGTGCGCTCAGCTTTCTGCTGGAGAACTTGGCCAAGCCCGTGATCCTCACCGGCAGCCAATTGCCGCTGGGCACCATCCGCACCGACGGCAAGGAGAACCTGCTGACGGCCATTGAGATCGCGGCCGCCAAAGAGAACGGTCAGCCGATCGTGGCCGAAGTGGCGGTCTATTTCGAGTACAGCCTGTACCGCGGAAACCGCACCGTGAAGGTGCATGCCGAGCGCTTTGAGGCGTTCCGATCGCTGAACTGGCCTGTGCTGGCCGAGGCTGGCACGCACATCCGCTACGACCGCACCGCGCTTCTTCCCGCGCGGAGCGGAACCTTGAAGGTGCATGCCCGCATGGACAACGGGGTGGGGGTGATCTCCTTGTTCCCGGGCATCCGGGCGGAAGCGGTACGGGCCCAGCTGGCCGATCCCGGCCTGAAAGCTGCCGTGATCGAGACCTTTGGAAGCGGCAATGGCCCTACAGACGGGGATTTCCTGCAGGTGCTGCGCGAAGCCCGTGGACGTGGCATCGTGCTGGTGAATGTGACCCAATGCGTGGGCGGCCGCGTGGAGCAAGGCCGCTACCAGACCAGCCGGGCCTTGGCGGACATGGGTGTGGTCAGTGGACAGGACCTCACCACGGAAGCGGCCATCACCAAACTGATGTTCCTGCTCGGCCAAGACCTTGAACAGGAGGAAGTGATGCTGCGCATGGGCAAGCCCCTGTGCGGCGAGCTGGCGTTGCCATAGGCCGGGCCGGTATTACATTCGCGGCCCGCAAGGCTCATGGCCGTGCAGGAAAACGGAGAAGTGGCCGAGTGGTTTAAGGCGCACGCCTGGAAAGTGTGTTTACCTGAAAGGGTAACGGGGGTTCGAATCCCTCCTTCTCCGCCAGCGCTGCCCGCGCAGCGGGCGAGCGTTCAGCCCGACCGGATGCCGAGCTTGCTCGAAGCATCCGGTCGGGCTGAACGCTCAAAGGCCGCGCAGCGGCCGCAGCGTTGAAGCCACCCCCCATTGGGAAAGCCCGCCTCGGGCAATCCCTCCCACCCAAAGCACACTGCCGAGCTTGCTCGAAGCATCCGGTCGGGCTGAACGCTCAAAGGCCGCGCAGCGGCCGCAGCGTTGAGGTCGCCCTTCGTTGGATAGTGCGCTTTGCGAAAGCCCTGGCCCCAATGGACATGAATGGACGCACATTTGCATCCATTCATGTCCATTTACCACTACAGCCGCAACCTACCCCATAATTTTGCAGCCTCCCGCATGCCCCGCATAGGCCCCATAGAACTCCCGGAATTCCCGCTCCTCCTCGCCCCCATGGAGGATGTCAGCGATCCACCTTTCCGTGCGCTGTGCAAAAAGTACGGTGCCGACCTGATGTACACCGAGTTCATCAGCAGCGAGGGCTTGATCCGCCAAGCGGCCAAGGGCCTGAAGAAGTTGGACATCTTCCCGGAGGAGCGCCCCGTGGGCATCCAGCTCTTCGGCGGAAGTGAGGATGCCATGGAAGAGGCCGCACGCATTGCCGAGCAGGCCGGGCCCGAGCTGATCGACATCAATTATGGATGCCCGGTGAAGAAGGTGGTGGACAAGGGCGCGGGGGCCTGCCTGTTGCAGGACGTGGACAAGATGGTGCGCCTCACCGATAAAGTGGTGAAGGCCGTGAAGCTGCCCGTAACCGTGAAGACGCGCCTCGGCTGGAACGAACACACCAAGAACATCATGGAGGTGGCCGAGCGCCTGCAGGACATCGGCATCCAAGCCCTCAGCATCCACGGCCGCACCCGCGCACAGCTCTACAAGGGCGAAGCCGACTGGACCTTGATCGGCGAGGTGAAGAACAACCCGCGGATCCACATCCCCATCTTCGGCAACGGGGACATCAACAGCCCGGAAAAAGCCTTGGAATACCGCAACCGCTACGGCGTGGACGGCATCATGATCGGCCGGGCCAGCATCGGCGCCCCGTGGATCTTCAACCAGATCAAGCACTTCTTCGCCACCGGCGAACACCTGCCCCCGCCCACGCTGGACGACCGCGTGGACGCTGCCCGCGAGCACTTCGAGCGCAGCGTGGTCTGGAAAGGCGAGCACGAAGGCGTGGTGGAGATGCGCCGCCATTATGCCAACTACTTCAAGGGCCTGCCCGACTTCAAGGACCACCGCATGAAGCTGGTGACCGAGCGCGATCCGCGCGTGGTGTTGGAGCTGCTGGAGGTGGTGCGGACGCAGTTTGCCCTGGCCGCTTGAACGCTCACCCAGCGGTTTCCGGAGAGGCTCCAACAAGGTCTCTCGCTTCGCAGGCCGGAGCGCTTCGCAAAGTCTTGAAGAGGGACCCCTGAGGCAGGAAACAAGGATTGTATTCCGAGAAAATCATGTTTTTCTCGGAATACAATCCTGGAAGACACATGCAAGGTGTGCATGGGCGGCTTGAATTTTCTCCCTCACCGGTTTCCCGAAAGAGTCCCTGTGGCAGATGGATCAAGCGCCCTCAAAGTCTCGCAATGCGGACCTTGATGCCGGTACATGGACCATGACGCACTTAGTACTTTGCACCCCTCCTGCAATTGCACCCACTACTCCCATGAAGCACTTCGCCCCTGCAGCCACTATCGGCCTTGCACTACTTCTTTCCAGCGGAACCGCCTCCGCCCAACCCATGAAACCCTTCACCTACCAGGACATGCTGCTGCTGGACCGCATCAGCGGACTCAGCGTGGACCCCAGCGGCAGCTTGGCCACCTTCAACGTGCGCGCCACCGACATGGCGAACAACAAGGGCGTGAGCACGCTTTGGCTGAAGGACCTCGCGAAACCGGCTACTCCGGAAGTGAAGCTCGCGATCAGTGAAGGTGGTGCCAGCGATGCACAATGGAGCCCCGATGGAAAGACGCTCTACTTCCTCTCCTCGCGTGGCACGGATGGCATCAACCAACTGTGGAAGAGTGATGCCAAGGGCGAAATGGCCGCGCAGGTCACCACCTTGCCATTGGACATCCAAGCCTACCGCATTACGCCCGATGGCAAGGGTGTGGTGTTTGCGTCGGCTGTTTTTCCCGAATGCAAGGGCAACGAGATCGAATGCACCGTGAAGAAGCTGGAAGAGCGCAAGGCTTCCAAAGCAACCGGCATGGTCTACGACAAACTCTTCATCCGCCATTGGGACACCTGGGCCGATGGCACGCGCAACCACCTGTTCTACCTGTCGCTCGAAGGGAACGCAAGCCCGGTTGCATTGATGGACGGTTTCGACGGCGACGTGCCCTCCAAACCCTGGGGCGGCAGCGAGGACTTCAACATCAGCCCCGATTCCAGGACCGTGTACTTCAGCGCCCGCGTGGCCGGGACAACCGAGCCGTGGAGCACCAACTTCGACCTCTTCAGCGTGCCCATCTCCGGCGGTGCCGCCACCAACCTCACCGCCGACAATAAAGCGTGGGATGCGGCGCCCGTCCCTTCGCCGGACGGAAAGACCTTGGCCTACACCGCTATGAAGCGCCCCGGCTTTGAGGCCGACCGCTTCTGGATCCAGTTACGCGACTTGGCCACCGGAAAGGTGACCACCGTTGCGGCCGATTGGGACCGCAGCGCCAGCAGCTTGAAGTGGAGCAAGGACGGCAAGAGCCTCTATGCGGTGGCCGAGGATGTGGGGCGTACCAAACTTTTTCAAGTGGATGTGAAGAGCGGCAAGGTGACGCCGATGAGCAAGGACGGCCATATCGATGCGTACTTTGAAACGCCGAAGGGCTTCGTCTTCCTGAAGAGCGGCCTCAACAATCCTTCGCAACTGTACGCCGCCAAGCCCAAGGCCAAGCTGATCGATGACGGTGCCACCACCCTCACGGCCATCAACAAGAACCTGGAAACCTTCGCCTTCGGCCAGTTCGAGCAGTTCAACTTCCCCGGCTGGAACAACGAAACCGTGCATGGCTACGTGATCAAGCCCGCCAACTACGTGGAAGGGAAGAAGTACCCCGTCGCCTTCCTGATCCACGGCGGTCCGCAGGGCAGTTTTGGCGAATCATGGAGCTTCCGCTGGAACCCGCAGACCTACGCCGGCGCGGGCTACGCGGTGGTGATGATCGACTTCCACGGCAGCACCGGCTACGGGCAGGCCTTCACCGATGCCATCAGCCGGCACTGGGGCGACCGCCCGCTGGAGGACCTGCAGAAAGGCTGGGCTTACGCGCTGAAAGCCTATCCCTTCCTGGATGGTGATCGCGCCGCAGCCTTGGGCGCCAGCTACGGCGGCTACATGGTGAACTGGATCGCGGGCAACTGGCAGAGCGCCTTCAAATGCCTGGTCTCGCACAACGGCGTGTTCGACAGCCGCGCCATGGGTTACAGCACCGAAGAACTGTGGTTCGACAACTGGGAGATCGGTGGCGATGTGTTCAAGGACCCCGCCAAGTACGACACCTTCAACCCCATGATGCACGCGAAGGACTGGAGCGTGCCCATGCTGGTGATCCACTCCGACAAGGACTACCGCATCCCGCTTTCACAGGGCATCGGCGTGTTCACCGCCTGCCAAGCCAGGGATATCCCCTCGGAATTGCTGCGCTTCCCCGATGAGAACCACTGGGTGCTGAAACCGCAGAACTCGCTGCTCTGGCACGATACCGTGTTCGGCTGGTTGGGGAAGTACATTGGGAAGTGAGTTGACAACACGCGTTTCCTTTGAAGAACGGAGGGGCGGGAGAACGGGGAAGAGATGTTGCATTAATAAAAATTATGTATATACTTGTCAATGGTCTGAGCATGAACCCTTAAAACACCAGCATCATGAAAGCAGCCTCCCATCCCCCCCCCCCCCCCCCCCACTCCCCCCCCACCACCATATAACGGCCGCGTGGT
>JAGPDT010000072.1:8530-15491 GCA_018057455.1 Flavobacteriales bacterium
AGAAGGGGGGGGAGGGAAAAAGGGAAAAGAAATTTTAATTAAAAAAAAAATTTATATATTTTTTAAAGGGTTGAAAAAAAACCCCTAAAAAAACAACAAACAAAAAAAAAACCCCCCCCCCCCCCCCCCCCCCCATTTCGACGCGCATCCTATTCAATAGGTCGGGTTGTTGGGGTGTTTCTCAGCTTGCTTGGGTTACTGACCGGCACGCTGAAAGCACAAACAACCTTGGATACCATAGCCTGGTTGATTGTGGAAAACGAGAGTTTGATGCCTGCGAATAGGCAAGGAAGCTTGACGAGAAACCCTGTTGCGGATTCAATACTCAGCGCAAATGGAATCGTTCGATTTGAACAGGCTATGCCTTGGGCAAAATCGTCGCTGTTACGAAGGGTGTGCGAAATACAAGGGTATTCGGATGTTACACCAGCATACGCCGCATTGAGGTCTTCATTTGGTGACGAGGTCTATGACCTGACGAAGTTGGTAACCGCCGATTCGACCGTATCGGTGTACGACCCAATAGATTATTGGTACTGGGAAGCAACGCAGAACCCAGGCCAAGGACAGTGGAATCTACTCAAAACCCAATGCAATTTAGCTTGGGACATTACCAAGGGAGATCCAAGCGTAATCCTTATGGTATCTGATCAGAAGATTGACGGCTCGCATCCGGACATAGCCCCGAAGCTCGTACTTCCCTATGATCCGCGTACTCCAATTTATACCCATGATTGTGTGAACGCTTCTGTTCATGGGACTTTTGTTGCCAGTTGTGCCGCAGCCGAAACGACCGAGAATGGCGGGGTAGCGAATGGCTTTCTCGCCGCAGCTTCGTTCAAATGCCAACTGATTGGATACAGAGGGAACGTAGTTGACCAAGCCGGCTTTATTCAGAATTGCGTGCATGCCTCTACTGTAATGGGTGCCCGCACGATTACGCACTGTGGCGGAGGTGGTGGATTAGGCTGCTCTCTTGCAGGTGTTTCACCCACGGTGGTGGCGGCGGCCATCAAAGAGATACACGATAATGGCACTTGCATCGTATATCCCGCTGGAAATGGTACTATCGGACACCATTGTGGTGATGCCAATTCAGGATGGCTACCGTTTTGGCCCCTTCATCCATCCTTCGATGAACGGATAATCATCGTGTCCAGCACGGACAAGGAAGACAATCATTTGTGGAATAACGGAACAGGAGTCGATTATCATTCCCACTTCCCGGAAGTTGACCTATGCGCCCCGGGCTATGCCGTGATGGGAGCTAGGGAAACCAACTGCGTTGAAGGAAATATTTATGCAACATCAACTGGGACATCTTTCGCTTCTCCCAATGCTGCAAGCATAGCAGCACTTGTCATCAGCATCAACCCTTGTTTTGGTCCTGAAGATGTCCAGCAGATCCTGAAGTCCACCACCGACCCCATTACGGATGCCGCCAACTACCCTGGCATGGTAGGCACAGGTCGCATCAACGCCTATCAAGCCTGCCTGCTTGCGGTGGATTATGGCCACTATGCTCCACTGACCGGCAGCCAAACGTGGAGCGATAACCGATTCGTTAAGGGCGATTTGATACTTGAGCCTGGAGCCTTATTGATTGTGACTGGCACTTTGCGCTTTGCGGATGGTGCCAAGCTCATTGTGAAGCAAGGGGCAAGGTTGATCGTTGACGGAGGTACTTTGACCAAGGCGCAAGGTTGCCACGATAGCTTATGGGCTGGCATCGAAGCTTGGGGCACCTCCAACCAGCACCAGTTCCCAACGAACCACCCGACCTACCAGGGCATGGTGGTGCTAAAGAACGGAGCCATAGTTGAGCATGCCCGGTGGGGCTTCATCAATTGGAAGCCCGATGACTGGAACAGCTTGGGAGGCGTAATACAAGTTCAAGGCACCCTGAACGATGTGGGCGGCACCTTCCGAAACTGCTGGAGGGGTGCGGAATTCATGGAGTACCACAACTTCTACCCGACCAGCCATGTGGAAACAAATGACAACAGCTACTTCAGGCATGCCGTGTTCACGGTGGATGATGACTACCGCGGGAATGATGATTTTGATTCACATGCGCGCATGTGGAAGGTCAGGGGCATAAGCTTCCAACAGTGTGATTTCATCAATGCCCAAACCTCCGGCGGGGGGGGCACCGTCAAGCCCAGCCACAGCCTTGGCATGGGTATCTACAGCTATGACGCCAGTTATAGCGTAACGAGCCAATGTGAGGTACAGTTGCCTTTTTGCGAATACGGTTCCGGTCAGCCGGAACCGGTATGCCCCGAGGCTTCACTAAGGCCATCGCGTTTCATTGGTTTGGATCATGGCATCCGGGCAGGAAGCAGCGTTATTGGAGGCTACACGTTTACGGTGAAGGACTCCTATTTTGAGAACAACGTGTGCGGCATTTTCACGGATGCTGTCAACAACGCGGCCATCCTGCGCAACACCTTCGTGGTAGGCGGGCGAGAAGTGATATTGAGTGGTGATGACGGACATTTCCAAGGCAAGCATCGTGGCATTTTCAACACCCAAGCCAATGCCTTCCGGGTGGAGGAGAACCGCTTCTCCGAGCCAACCACTACATACGCACAAACGGAAGGTGTTGTGGTCGGATACACGGGCGCCTATTCTAACCAAGTGTATAAGAACACTTCCACCGGCATGGATAATGCCTTTGTGGCAGAAGGGGCATGCGTGGATCTTATGCATTCCACCACCACCGGATTGTCATTCCTCTGCAACCAGAATGTGCAAAATGGCGAAGAGGACTTCAAGATCAGGAGTTGGGACCAAAATCCACCACCGAGCCACAGCATCAAGGTGTTCCAGGGCTCCACCAGCCATTCGGCGGGCAATACGTTCACCCCGCAGCAGAACGGCAGTTCACCTTACTACAATTTCAATAACGAACCCCAGCGTTTGCCCATCACTTATTTTTGGGAGCTGCCGCCGGGTGATTTGAATACGGGAGCCTACAACACGCCATACGTGAACCGCAACGATGTGATCTCGCCCCACAACAGTTGCCCCACGCGGATAATTTGTGGTGGTGGCATTGGGCCGGTGAAGGCGGCCCTGTCCCCGCAGATCGAGCAGGAGCGGTTGGCCTACCTGAACTTGAAGTACGTATATGAGAGCCTGCTGGACGGCGGTGACTTCGATGAACTGAAGCAGACCATCATGGAAAGCTGGCCATCGGATGCTTGGCAGCTTCGCGATGAGTTGATGGACAAAAGT
Organism: Flavobacteriales bacterium; assembly: GCA_018057455.1. Lineage (GTDB taxonomy): Bacteria > Bacteroidota > Bacteroidia > Flavobacteriales_F > PHOS-HE28 > PHOS-HE28. The sequence goes on from JAGPDT010000072.1 coordinate 11,771, forward strand.
CCCTACCTCTCCACCGATATCCTGAAGGAGACGCGCAAGAAGAACATCCTGCCGGATGCCATGTATTTGGAGGTGTGCGTGGCCAACCCGGAAGCCACCCAGCGCGAGGGTTTTGTAAAATGGGTCCAATACGAGGCACCGAACCCTCTGCCGGAATACATTGTGGCACAGGTTGTGGCCTCGTGGGATCAAAAGACCTGGCGCACCAGCTTAGAGGCCGACATGGGATGGCACAGTGGGGAATACCAACGCCTGAATGATGAACTGATCGCTGCGATGCTTACGGATAGCTTGGCCCAACCGGCTGATAGCATCCAGGCCCAATGGCAACTGAACACCAGCCTGCGGGCACGCTTCGGCGAGGTGAACAGCTTGCTTGGACAAAACCGTTTTGATGCGGCAGTCACACTGCTCGAAGGTTTGGATGCAAACTATGTGCTGGAAAAGCAGGGCAAACAGGACCGGGATGACCTGCTGGACTTGATCGCGGTGATCCGTCCCGTGATCGAAGGCTCGGGCCGAACCTTGATGCAATTGGAAGGCGGCGAATTGGATGCCTTGGTGAACATCGCCGAACGGCAACCTTCCTTGGCCGCATCCTATGCCCGCAACACACTTTGCTACGGGTATGATATCTGCATACCGCCCATCACTGGCGGGACCATGCAGCCCAAGATGAAATGGGTGGATCTGCCGGGTACGGAGACAATACCAGCCTCAACACTCACCGTGCATCCCAACCCCGCCAGCACATGGGTGGCTTTTAGTCATTCACTGACCGCAAAGTTGGATCAAGCCAGGATCCGGGTATTGGATGCTTTGGGCAGGGTGATGTATGAAACCAACATCAACACTTCCCCGGGCCAAGAGGTTTGGGATACACGGGCAACGGCTGCCGGAACCTACACGGTGGAGTTGCACAACGCGGGCCGATTGGTGGATGCCCAGCGGGTGGTGGTTAAACCTTGACGAACCATGTGGCGCACGATGCTACTTGTGACAGGTGCGACCTGCGCCTTGGCCATGGCCAAGGCGCAGGCACCCCTGTGCGTAGATGAGACCTTCCACATGCCATATGCTCCCACGGGGAATGCCAATGATATTGAATTCATGGCGGACGGCAGGATCGTTGTGGGCGGCTACCTGAAAAGCCCCGGGGAGATGATCCACTACTTTGGATTGACCCGATTGGAACAGGATGGGGCCATTGATCCCTTCGGACCAAACTACTTGCAATCTGGAGCCCGACTTCGAATACAGGATGAATACCTATTTCTCATGACCGGAGGCAGCGGGTATCCACGAGTTTTTCTTTCAGATGGAAGCTATGACTACTCATACTTGAGTTTCATGATGCCAGAATTCTCCATCTCTCAAACCGGAGACTACCATATCTTCCCGGATGGGAAGCAATGGCGCACTGGGAAGTTCAGCAAGCAGCTCTATGATGAGGAAGGGAATCAGATCGGCAATGAACAAGGATATGGCTTGGTCCAAGTGCTTCCGGACGGGCATGCTGATCCGGAATTTGATCACAAACGCACATGGCCCGGTTCGACCAGAGCGTTGCGGGAGACACCGGACGGGCGGTTTCTTATCAGCAGCACGGTCGGAGCTGTTTACGAAGGCCATCCGATCGGTGCGGTGGCGCGGATCTGGCCGGACGGACATTTGGACACCACCTTCCACTCCACGATCACTTGGGGCGTCATATCGAGAGATTTCTATTTCTATCCCGATGGCCGCATCCTGGTCTTTGGCAACATGTTGGCACCGGAATATCCCAACGATACATTGGCCGTGATGCGCCTGCACCCCGATGGCAGCACGGACACCACTTGGCCGTCGATCCCTTTTCTTGCCTACGGCTATTTCCGTGGCTTGGCTGCAGTTTGGGACCGTTTGGAAGTGGAACCCGGCAAGTTGATCCTGGTAGGGGATTTCAATGCCATCGGTGCCCAGCCGTTCGGGGCCATCACCACCATCGATACGGCGGGCAATGTGCTGTGGGATTACTTGCCCGGTACCGGCGCGGGATTTACCGAGGAGATCGATACGAACCAGCCCATGTGCTATTTGAGCGGAATCAAGGAAGGGCCGGACGGCTACATCTACGTCTACGGTACCTTTTCAGGCTATAACGATGGCTGTGGGGATCATCCTGAACAGCGGCTCATTGCGCGGCTATTTCCGTTGGACGTGGGGGTGAAGGAACGTTCAAAGGAGAATGGCCTCCGTGTTTATCCGAATCCCGGAAATGGTCGCATACAGTTGCAATGGCCCGGCCACAATGCGATCAACTTGGAAGTACAGGATGCGCTGGGCCGCACGGTATACCGCGAAGAAGCGTTACGAGCACCTTTCGAGTTGGACCTTTCCCACCTCACCGCCGGCGTTTACAACCTGCTGGTGACCGCTCGGGACGGGAGGCGGGCATCGGCCAAATGGATCAAGCAATGAAGACTCTTGTATTCTTTTCTTTCACCCTCATGGGGCTGTTCTGTGCCCAAGCCCAGGTCAACGGATTCATTTCCACCACGGCACGCTGGCATGTGGCCGAAACTTCATCGGCGAATGTCCAGGCCTTCCTGGAAACTTGGACCACCACCTTTGGCACCATTGACGACACGTTGGTTTCAGGAGTGCCATGGCAGCGGATCGTTTCATCAACGGACCCAACGCTAAATGCGGACGTGGTGGATCTTGGGTTCGTTAGGCAGGAAGGAGAAGTGGTCCTGCATTGGGTTCCGGGCACCGTACCTGACACATTGTACGATTTCGGGTTGCAGGTAGGTGATTCAGTTGGATACCTGTTCGCGGATTTTACCGGCTACATCCATCTTGTGGCCATTGACACGGTTTGGCTGGATGGCTTCGCCCACCGGCACTTTCATTTCAGCGATCATGGTTCAGGATTTTGCTATCTCGGCGATGAGCAATGGATAGAAGGCATTGGGAGTACAAGGGGGCCATTGTTTCCGATGGCTGCCCGCGAGTTCTGTGAAGAGTTCGATGAATCGTTGGGTTTGACCTGCTTCACGGATGATGGGGTGACGTATTGGTCTGATCCGAACTACCCAGAATGCGTAGTGAACATTATGCTTGGTGTTGGACAACAAGGACGCCTGGTTCCTGAAATGAAGGTTTGGTACGACCCCGCTACCGGTGTACTTCGTTTATGGACGGAAGCGATCGGTCTGGATCGTGTGCAAGTGTTGAATAGCGTGGGCCAATTGTTGTTTGACCAGCCGATACGGAATGGCTGCGTAGAGTTGAGCTTGGGTCCACTTCCAGCCGCCACATACATCGTCCGTGCCACAGGTATCGGGTGGGCTGCGTATTCACGTTTTATCCCGCAGTAAAGAGCGACGGAATCAGCCATTTGATCTTGAAACATCACGCATCACGTGATGCGTGCCCATGCTGGTGATCCACTCCGACAAGGACTACCGCATCCCGCTTTCGCAGGGCATCGGCGTGTTCACCGCCTGCCAAGCCAAGGGAATTGATTCTGAGTTCCTGCGCTTCCCCGACGAGAACCACTGGGTGCTGAAGCCGCAGAATTCCATGCTCTGGCACGATACCGTGTTCGGGTGGTTGGGGAAGTACATCGGGGGGAAGTGAGATTCTTCGGGGCACGCGAAGCCGCGAAGAACGCGAAGACGATGTGTGGTCGACATGCGAAGCCGCGAAGTGAGAGGGGTGTCACGCGAAGCCGCGA